>JAYVKG010000115.1:0-10513 GCA_043768625.1 Betaproteobacteria bacterium | reverse complement strand
GGCAATGTCACCCAGCGTGCTCACGCCGCACTGAATGCAGGCTGCGATATGGTGTTGCTATGCAATGACCCGGTTCGTACCGATGAACTGCTGCGCGGCTTATCTGCGGATGGTGTGACGCCGGGAGCCGATTTGACGCGGCGGTTGCAGCGCATGCATGGTCTTCCCGGGTCTGGCACAGAGGCCCGCTATCACTTGGCGCGCGCCGCCGTGCAGGCGCTCGGCGTGTCCATCGCCAATTGATTTTGCCCCGCGCACACATTTCCTGCGATATTTTTTGCCGGGTTGTTGATAATTTTGGCGACATTGGCGTCGCCTGGCGGTTGGCTCGACAATTGGCATGCGAACATGGTTTGACAGTTCGACTGTTTGTTGACGACCTCAACAGTTTTAACCGGATCGAGCCTTCGATCAATACCTTGCGCCCGCGGCAAAGCGTTCAGAACGTCACCGTGATGTACTGGGATCAGGCACTGGCGGCGGCGCCTGCGGACTTGGTGATTGAATCATTTGCTGTCAATTTGCCAACCGCCTACATCGCGGCGATGGGTGTGCGGGCACTACCACCGGTGTGGGTCAACCTCGAATATCTCAGCGCCGAATCGTGGGTAGCGACGCATCATCTACTGCCGTCGCCGCATCCTGGGCTGCCGTTAATAAAATATTTTTTCTTTCCAGGATTTGCGCGTGACACCGGCGGCGTGATCCGCGAACGAAACCTGATGAAGACCCGCGACGCTGCCAGTTCGACCGCGCAGGCAGGCAAATTGCGCGTGTTTATTTTCGCTTACCGCAATGCGGCTGCCGCCAATCTGCTCAAAGCAATGTCGGAATCAACCGCGCCACAGTTGCGTTGCACGTTGACCGAAGGTGCGGAAGCGACGAATCTCAAATTGCGTGATTTAAGCCAAATATATGACATGAAAATTGACATCATACCGTTCACCGCGCAAACGGATTTTGACCGTTTGCTGTGGCAACACGAGGTACTTTTTGTCCGCGGTGAGGACTCGTTTGTGCGAGCGCAGTGGGCGGGAAAGCCCTTTGTCTGGCATATATACCCACAAGACGAAAACGCGCATTGGCTAAAGCTAGAGGCGTTTCTTGGACTTTACTGCAATGGACTGCAAAGTGATGCAGCGGAGGCGCTGTGTGATCTCATGCGCGTATGGAATGCCGAAGACGAGGTTAACATTGGTTCAGCCTGGCGGCGGTTCGTGGTGCAACTGCCCGCGATACAAATTCACGCCAAAGCGTGGTCACAAAAGCTGGCGCAAATGCCTGATTTAGCGGCCAACTTATTGAGTTTTTACCAAAAAACCACTAAAATTTAGGGCTTTGTCGGCTTTGTCGGCTTTGGCAGCCGACCAAACCGAATTCGACAACACGTATCAGGATGGAAAATGAAAACCGCTCAAGAACTCCGCGCTGGCAATGTCGTGATGATCGGCAAAGACCCGATGGTCGTGCTGAAAGCCGACTACAGCAAAGGTGGCCGCAATGCTGCCGTCGTCAAAATGAAATTCAAAAATTTGCTGACTTCCTCAGGGATGGAAACGGTCTATAAGGCAGACGACAAGTTTGACGTCGTGCAACTCGAACGCAAAGAGGTGACCTATTCGTATTTCTCCGATCCGCTGTATGTGTTTATGGATGGCGAATACAACCAGTTTGAAGTCGAGGGCGAAAACATGGGTGATGCGCTTAATTATCTCGACGACGGCATGGCTTGCGATGTCATTTTTTATGACGGTAAGGCGATTTCGGTCGAACTGCCTACCTCGGTCGTGCGCCAGATCGAGACCGAGCCCGCAGTGCGCGGCGACACGTCGGGCAAAGTGCTGAAGCCCGCGTTGATCAAGCCAACCAACTTCAAAGTTTCGGTACCACTTTTTTGTGAGAACGGCGACAAGATTGAAATCGACACGCGCACCGGTGAATATCGCCGCCGGGTATAAACTGCAGGCGGACGAATTCAGCGTCTAAGCGCTTCCAGCCAAAGGCACGGATATCCGTGCCTTAGTTTTTTCTTGATGTGCATTCATGACTACAAAATCTGCTGCTCAACCCTCTACTGCATATCGATCCGACTGCCGGGATTGCCCGCGCCTGGCCATTTTCCTTGACGACGTAAAAAACGGGTACCCCGCCTATTTCTGCAAACCGGTGCCTCCGTTCGGCGTTGATGTTCCAAAACTGCTGATCGTTGGCTTGGCACCAGGCCTGCACGGGGCCAATCGGACCGGTCGGCCGTTCACCGGTGACTACGCGGGTGCACTGCTGTACAGCACACTTCATAAGTTTGGCTTCGCCGATCGGCCAGTTTCTGTAGCGGCAAACGATGGTATGAAATTGATCGACTGCCGCATTACCAATGCCGTAAAGTGCTTGCCGCCACAAAACAAGCCGGAGCCGTCAGAAATTGGGATTTGCAACCAGTATCTGCGACAGGAAATGGCTGATACGCCGCGCCAGACGGTCGTTCTGGCGCTCGGAGGTATTGCGCATGGCGCGGTATTAATGGCCGCAGGGATGAAGAAAAGTGCACATAAATTTGGGCATGGTGCAAAACATCAACTGGTAACCGGCCACCTGCTATTCAATAGCTACCACTGCTCTCGCTACAATACCAATACGCGCCGCCTGACCGAAGACACCTTTCACGACGTGTTCAAGGCAATCCGCAATCACTTGGATTCATCCAATTGAAATCTGCATAACCGCCAAATCCCACCGGCAAGATGAGCGACACCATTTTCGATCCCAAAACCATTCTCGCGCAGCTACCCAATCTGCCGGGGGTATACCGCATGAAAAATGCGGCTGGAGAGGTGATCTACGTCGGTAAAGCGCGCGACCTGAAGAAGCGGGTGTCGTCATACTTTGTGAAACAGCATACCAGTCCCCGCACCACCTTGATGGTGTCTCATATCGCGGCTATTGAAACGACAGTAACGCGTAGTGAATCGGAAGCGCTGCTGCTGGAAAACAATCTTATCAAGTCGCTTGCCCCGCGTTACAACGTGCTGTTTCGGGATGACAAGAGCTACCCGTACATCATGGTGAGTGGCCACGCTTTTCCGCAAATTCGTTTTTATCGCGGCGCGCATTTGAAGTCGAATCGGTATTTCGGACCATTCCCTTCTGCGTGGGCAGTGCGCGACACGATCAACCATCTGCAAAAGGTATTCAAGCTGCGTACCTGCGACGACAGCGTGTACGCGCATCGTTCGCGACCGTGCCTGCTACATCAGATCGGCCGTTGCTCGGCACCGTGCGTCGGACTGATCGACGCCGCCAGTTACGAACGCGATATCGGCAATGCCGCGTTATTCCTGCAGGGAAAGGAAAACGAGGTGCTCGAACAACTCGATCGGAAAATGGAGGCGGCATCTGGCGCACAGCATTTTGAATTGGCGGCCGGCTTTCGCGATCAGATTCGTACTTTGCAGCGGGTGCTGACCAAACAGTTTGTTGAATCCTCCAGCGAACGCGATGTTGATGTCATCGCTGCGCTGGAAATAGCTGGCACCTGGTGTGTGAATCTGGTGATGATTCGCGGTGGGCGGCATCTAGGCGACAAGAGCATGTTTCCCGTCAACGCGACCGATGCGGATTTGCAAATTATTGTCGACGCCTTCATCGATCAACACTACAGCGCGCAAACCCCGCCCGCCCAGTTGATCCTGGATGGCAAATTTGACATCAGCGAATGGCAGGAATCGCTGGCCGAAGCGGCCGGGCGCAAGGTGGCGATCGTTACGCGCCCCAGCGGCGAAGGCAAAGTGTGGATGGCCATGGCCGCCAAAAATGCAAAGTTTGCGATTGAGCAGCGCCTCGCCGAAAGAGCGACGCAGGAAAAACGATTACAACTGATGCAGGAGGCGCTCGATATGGCGTGGCTGCAGCGGGTCGAGTGCTTCGACATATCCCACACCATGGGCGAAGCCACCGTCGCGTCCTGTGTGGTTTTTGATCACGGGGCCATGCAACCCTCGCAGTTCCGGCTTTACAATATTTCCGGGATTACGCCGGGTGACGATTACGCGGCGATGCGCGATGTTTTGTCACGCCGCTACAAGAAAATCGCCGAACAACCGGAGCAAGAAACCGAACTTCGTCCGAGGCCGGATTTGGTATTGATTGACGGGGGCAAAGGCCAGCTCGGCATCGGCGAGGAAGTGATGAACGAACTGGGTTTGAATGACATTCAACTCGTCGGCGTAGCCAAGGGGGAGGAGCGAAAACCCGGGTTGGAGACACTCATCTTTGGCAACACCCGGCGAGAACTGCACCTGCCGAAGGACCACGCCGGCTTTCACCTGATACAGCAAATTCGCGACGAGGCGCATCGCTTCGCCATTACCGGCCATCGCGCGCGACGCGCCAAAAAACGCAACACCTCACGCCTTGAAGACATTTCAGGCGTTGGGCCAAAACGCCGCAAAGCGTTGTTGGCACAATTTGGTGGCTTGCAGGGCGTGATTTCGGCGGGTATCGACGATCTTGCCAGTGTAGAGGGCATAAGCCGTCATATGGCCGAGACAATTTATAACGAGCTGCATGGGTGAACAGTTAGAATGCCGGTGTGCAAATGAACCTACCAAATCTCCTCACCTGGCTTCGCATCGCCGCAATACCGCTGTTCGTCGCGGTGCTATACGTCGACGACACGTGGCTCACGCAGCATCAGGCAAATATCATTGCGACGACGATTTTTGTGACAGCCGCGATTACCGACTGGTTCGATGGCTATCTCGCCCGTAAATTGAACCAGACTTCGGCGTTTGGCGCGTTCCTCGATCCGGTAGCTGACAAGCTGATGGTTGCGGCCGCTTTAATTGTACTGGTGGAACTGCAGCGCACCGACGCGATCGTTGCCCTCATCATCATCGGTCGTGAAATCACCATTTCGGCATTGCGCGAATGGATGGCACAACTCGGCCAGTCCAAGAATGTGGCGGTGTCGGTGCTCGGCAAGGTCAAAACCGTTTCGCAGCTCGTCGCGATTCCTTTTCTGCTTTATGACGGTCTGCTTTTTGGCATGATCGACTGCCGATTGACGGGACGTTTACTGATCTGGATCGCCGCCGTACTCACAATCTGGTCGATGTTCTACTATCTTAAGGCTGCCTTTTCGTCCGCCAAAGCCAGCTGAACGAAAGTAAACCAACGCCGTTTATGCGACGTAAGCGTGATAGTGACGGGCCAGCATCGCGTCAAATTCGATCACCGCCAGTGCCGGGCTGAACAGGTAACCCTGATATGCGTCACAGCCTTGTTTGGCCAGCAAGGCCCGCTGCGCTTCGGTCTCGACCCCCTCCGCAATAACCTCCAGATCGAGTGCACGTCCCAGTGCAATCACGGCCGAGACAATCGCCGTGTTTTCCCGGTTGTGCAGGATATCGGCAACAAACGTCTTGTCAATTTTCAGTGTATCGATCGGGAAACGCTTAAGGTGGGACAGGCTGGAGTAACCGGTGCCAAAATCGTCTATCGCCACGCGCAATCCCAAGTCGCGCAATGCTCTCAATACTTTGCCCACACCGTCGGGGTCACCCAGCATGCTGGTCTCGGTGATCTCGATTTCAATGCACTCCGGCCGGCATTTTTCACGCTCCAGTCGATCCTTGATACGGTCGAGGAGCTGTGTGGCACGAAATTGGCCGGCGGCAAGATTGACCGCCAAACGCATGTTGTCATAGCCCTTCTCGCGCCAGCGCCGTAACTGGGCAAATGCGATATCGAGCACCCAGTTGCCAATCTCGTGCATCAGGCCGGCTTCCTCGGCCAGCTTGACGAATTCACCAGGCATTACCAGGCCCCGGGTCGGATGATGCCAGCGGAGCAGTGCCTCCGCGCCGACGATAAGTCCGCTGCGCATGTCAATTTTTGGCTGGTAATAGACCTCAAATTCATTCCTGACCAGCGCAGAACGCAAGGAGTTTTCGAGCAGGCGCATGGCGGCACCAAGTTCAGCGAGCTCTGCAGAAAAAAACTGGAACGTATTCTTGCCGTTGGCCTTGGCGCGGTACATCGCCATGTCAGAATTTTTTAATAGCGACTCGACGTCGTTCGCATCGTCGGGGAAAAGACTGATACCGATCGAGGCGGAGACATAAATTTCGTGCCCTTCGATGCGGGTTGGCTGTCGAATTTCCTCCAGTATTTTGGCGGCGACGAGACGCGGTGGATCGAGATCCGCGAGCTGCTCCAGCACCACCATGAATTCATCGCCGGAAAGTCGCACCAAAAAATCACTCTCGCGCAAAGTACGTTTCAATCGTTCTGCAATTTCCCGCAGAAGCTCGTCTCCAATACGGTGCCCCAGTGTGTCGTTGACTTCTTTGAAACGATCCAGGTCGATGAACAAGGCGGCCACCCGTACACCGCTGCGGCGCGCGCGCGAGATTGCCTGCTGCATGCGATCTTGCAGCATCGCACGATTGGGCAGGCTGGTCAGGCCGTCATGCGTTGCCTGGTAAATAAGACGCTCTTCGGCCAATACCCGTGTGGTGACATCCTGTGCCAGCGACAGGACCGACACTACCTTGCCGGATTCATCGCGCAGGCTGGAGTTATACCACTCGCACCAGATGATTCGGCCATCGTTACGATAGTTGCGGTTTAGGCTGGTGGTGCGCGGGTTGCCCGCCTCCATGAGGCGCGTATTCAACGCCGAAAATTGCGTATCATCGTCCTCCACCACAAAGCGCCAGTCACGAATATTCTTGCCAATTACCTCGCTCTGGGTCCAGCCGAAGATTTTCTCGGCTTGTGGTGACCAACGTCGCACATTAAATGCATGATCCCACTCGATAACGGCAAGTGGTGAATTTTCGAAGTGCGAGGTGAGCATCCAGTTGGCACGACGGAGTTCGATCTCGGTACGCTTTAACTCATCGATATCGGTAGCAGCAGTATAAATCCCGATAATTTTGCCCTCGGCGTCGTAACGCGGCGTGTACCGCAGTGACATCCAGCGCTCTTCTCGACCGGCAATCTCAATCAGGCGTTCAGTGGAAATGGTCTCACCTTTAAGTACCCGGTCGCATATTGTTTTAATCTCGTCGAAACGCTGCTGGCTGAAAACAGTCATCAGGTGTTTGCCGATGAGTTCTTCACGCGGCTTGCCGATGACTGCTTCGAGCTGTCGATTGACCAGACGATAACAATAGGACTTGTCAACGTAGGCCATGGGATAGGGCAGACTGTCCATCGCGCTACGCAGTTCGACTTCGCTGCTTTCGAGTTCTACATGGGCGGTCCTGATGTCATGGATGTCGGTACCCACAACATAAAGTCCCTGCGTAACCCCGTTGGGGCCCACATCCGGGACGGTCCGGATTCGGTGCCAGCGCGGACCGCCGCCGACTGTGACCACCAAACGCTCATACTCCACCGTCTCGCCCGCTAGCGCGCGTTTGACGAATGGTGCGGCAAGCTCGGCTGCTGCGTGCCCGAGCACGTCCTCCGTGGTCCTGCCTATTACCTCGTGACGCGCTTTGCCTCGTTGGGTCAAAAATGTGTTGTTGACAAATTTGTACCGACGTTCCGTATTGATATAAGCAATCGATTCCGGAATATTGTCGGTGAAGAGTCTAAGCTGCCGCTCCTGTTGCTGCAGGCTCTCACGCATCACGACGTCGTTGTGAATATCGGTAAGCACGGTGTAGATGCCGGCAACGGTGCCATCCTCGCGGGTGTCGGGGACCAGATGGCCACGCATCCAGCGCAAACCCTTGTTGGGAAAATCAGCCAACCGCTCATAGGTCGTTGGTCGCCCGTTCATTGCGGCAGCGATGTGCGGTTCAATGGAGGCAACCACGTCCGCGCCAAACGCGTCTTCCATGGTTTTGCCGATCACATCTTGTTCCTTCAAGCCAAGCCATTCCTCGCCTGTCTTGTTATAGAAAAGTACCCGCTGGTCAGCACCGATATAGCTGATCGGCAGGCCAATATTGTCGGTAATGAGTCGCAGCTGGCGTTCACGATCGATAATTCGTTGCTTCTGCTGGTGATCCAGTTCCACGTCGCGGTGCACGACATAGACACCGCACACCCCGCCCGCCGCGTCGCGATCCGGAAAAATAGTGACGCGAATGCGCCCGGCGGGGTGGCCAGGAAAGCTCGCGTAACGCTCGTAGGAAACCGTCTCACCATTCAAGGCGCGGGCGGCGTACTGCTGAATTTCAAGAAATTGTTGCTCACCGAGCACGTCGCGCCATTGTTTGCCGATGATTTGTTCTTCGCTGCGTTGCAGCCAATCGCAGGCCACCCGATTAACGAAAAGATAGCGCAGCGTGTGATCAGACTTTGAAAGCGGCAGATCGACGTTGTCCATCATGGAACGCATTTCACGCTCTTTGGCAATCAGACTCTGGCGCAGCTGATAGTCTTCCTCGATATCGTAGCCGATGACATATACGCCAGTAATGTCGCCATCCGGACGTATATCAGGATGGAATTCCATACGAATGTGGCGTTGCGGTCCAACCAGCGCCAGCGACAGTGTTTCTACTGTTTGGATGGCACCTGCCAGACAGCGAACGACGAACGGCAGGTAAAATTCGTAGGCACTTTCAGGCAGAAAAGTGGATAGATGTTTTCCGAGCAAATTCGGGTCGTGATTATCGATCCAGTTCTGGAACGGCTTATTCATCAGCCGCAGCAGCAGATCACGGTCCAGATAAAGGATTGGCCGCCCGGTGTCATCGGTCAGGTGGCGCAACATGCGCGCGCGCTCGATAAAAGCACTTTCCAGACTTTCCACATTCTGCACTTGCATAATCTGCGCAAGTATCACTAACAACTTGCCATCAGCACCGCGAATGGGAAAATAAGCCACACTGATCCATTTTTGCTGGCCGGCGGGATTTCTCCAGAGACGATTCAAACTGGCTGGTTTTCCCTGGTCCAGTGCCGAGTCAAAATATGGTTTTGCCACTTCATATTCAATTGCAGACACCAGATCCTGAAGCCGTTGGCCAAGTACATTTGTAGCCAAGCGGCCGGTCAGGTCTAGATAAACTTGGTTACATGCAACGATGCGTTCTTCGGTCGAAATCAAACAGGCCGCAGTACCCAGCGCCTGGATTCCTGGCAGTAGCCGCTGTATTTCCGGCGCGAGCGATTCGAATGAGTCGATGGTGTTAATGATGGAATGGCCGTTAAGCATTAAGGGGAAATTTTCAACCATAAAACGGAGTCGCCTGATTTGCCGCCGTTCGCATCCGGTAGCTAGCCGGATAATAATAATATGAATCCACGTTTCTGGGCTCAAAGTTAGGCTGATTCGCGCAAAGCGCGATCGTCATGGCGCTTTGACGCACCCCTGTTTTGCGCTATAATCCGGATCTTGCGGGAGTAGCTCAGTTGGTAGAGCGCAACCTTGCCAAGGTTGAGGTCGAGAGTTCGAGACTCTTCTCCCGCTCCAAAATACTTCGGGGAAGGTCTATACCTTCCCCGATTCATTTGAGGCTACGTAGTTCGTCGGCGGGTTAGCAAAGTGGTTATGCAGCGGATTGCAAATCCGTCTACGTCGGTTCGATTCCGGCACCCGCCTCCAGTTATCTCGTGCTGACCGGTTGCTTATAGTTCAAATCCCTTAAAATTTGCGTTGCAAGCAACAGTCTGGGCCGCCCGGGTGGTGAAATAGGTAGACACAACGGACTTAAAATCCGTCGCCCTTTAACAAGGCGTACCGGTTCGATTCCGGTCCTGGGCACCAATAATCAATGACTTACGTGTAACCTTGACAATCTTTTGAGACAGTCGTCAGTCGAAATAATTCCTTGGTGCCAGTACGGTGCCAGTAGCCGGCCTCGATCATGTTAGCGTGTCATTTGGAGCCAAACGGTAGGGCTCGCTTTGCCACAATAGGATCTTCTCGAATACTTATTAAGAGCAAAACTTGCGATGACCGCAATAGAAAAACCAACGTATGTTTTGCATTACACCGATAGATTTACGCGCAACAAGATTGAATACGCCAAAGTGGGAATGCCTATCAGAGTTCGCGTGCATTCCGAAGAAAACCCTCGCGACGATCCCATTGACGCCACAGCAATCCTTCGTGGAACTGGAACGGATGCAACTTTAGTTGTGACCGTGACTTGCCAATCAGGTACGCAGACATTTGAACTTAGCTATGCAAGCGAACTAGAAGCGATCAAAGCGTTGTACCCCTAAGATCACATCAATCCACACTTGGATAAGGAAACGCGCGACACTACACGGATGGAACTTGGGACAATCGTAGCCAAACGGGTAGCAGACTTCCGCGAAGTAAGAGGGTGGAACCAGGCGCAGCTTGCGACAAATGCCGGGTTGTCTAAGTCAGACGTCATGCGCGCCGAGGGCGCAATGTGTGGCCAGGTGGACATTGATACGATCGCGTGCATTGCGGCTGCCTTCGATGTTTCGCTCTGGCAACTATTCGCAGAAGACGCGTGCAACGATAGCGGCTATTGAGCGCCAATCGAAGGACACCGAGCTCATTTGGCTCGCGACT
>JAYVKG010000114.1:0-19199 GCA_043768625.1 Betaproteobacteria bacterium | reverse complement strand
GACGTGACGTATATCGAGCCGATCACCTGGAAAATTGTTGAAAAAATCATCGTAAAGAACGCCCCGACGCCTTACTGCCGACGATGGGTGGACAGACCGCGTTGAATTGTGCACTCGATCTTGCCAAGCACGGGGTGCTGGAAAAGTACGGCGTGGAAATGATTGGTGCCTCGAAGGAAGCAATCGATAAAGCCGAGGATCGCGAAAAATTCAAACACGCGATGACAAAAATTGGGCTTGGCTCTGCGCGCTCGATGATTGCGCACTCGATGGAAGAGGCGTTGCAGGTGCAGGCCGCAATTGGTTTTCCAGCAATTATCCGCCCCAGCTTCACGATGGGTGGTTCGGGCGGCGGCATCGCCTACAACCGCGACGAGTTTGTCGAGATTTGCGATCGCGGCCTCGAAGCCTCACCGACGCGCGAGTTATTGATCGAAGAATCGTTGCTGGGGTGGAAAGAATTTGAGATGGAAGTTGTCCGCGACAAGAGCGACAACTGCATCATCATTTGCGCCATTGAAAATCTCGACCCCATGGGCGTACACACCGGCGACTCGATCACCGTCGCACCCGCGCAGACGCTGACGGACAAGGAATATCAGATCATGCGCAACGCCTCGATCGCGGTGTTGCGCGAGATTGGCGTTGAAACCGGTGGCTCGAACGTGCAGTTCGCGGTGAACCCGAAAGATGGCCGCATGCTGGTCATCGAGATGAACCCGCGCGTGTCCCGCTCTTCGGCGCTGGCGTCAAAAGCAACTGGATTCCCGATTGCAAAAATTGCCGCCAAGCTGGCGGTGGGATACACCCTCGATGAATTAAAGAACGACATCACCGGGGGTGCCACGCCAGCTTCTTTTGAGCCGTCGATCGATTACGTCGTGACCAAAGTGCCGCGCTTTGCCTTTGAAAAATTTCCACAGGCCGACGACCGCCTGACCACACAGATGAAGAGCGTCGGCGAAGTGATGGCCATCGGTCGCAATTTTCAGGAGTCATTGCAAAAAGCCCTGCGCGGTTTGGAAACAGGCGTCGATGGCTTTAATCTCAAAACGGTCGACCCTGAAAAAATTGGTGATGAACTCGCTTATCCGCGGGGGGAACGGCTCTGGTACGTGGCCGACGCGTTCGGTATCGGCATGTCGCTGGAAGAAATTCATGGCTACACGAAAATAGATCCGTGGTTTCTGGCGCAGATTAAACAACTGGTTGATCGCGAACTGGCGATTGAGAAAAAAACGCTGGAACAGATCGATGCTGTCGAGATGCGCGAAATCAAGCGCATGGGTTTCTCGGATCGCCGATTGGCGCACCTGTTGAAGCGAAAAGAGGCTGAAGTCCGCGCCAGGCGCCATTCTTTCCATATTAGACCGGTCTACAAACGCGTCGACACCTGTGCGGCCGAGTTCGCGACCACCACCGCGTACATGTACTCTAGCTATGACGAAGAGTGCGAATCACGACCAACCGGTAACAAAAAAATCATGATTCTCGGTGGCGGTCCGAACCGCATCGGCCAAGGTATCGAATTCGATTATTGCTGCGTGCATGCGGCGCTCGCCTTGCGCGAAGACGGCTATGAAACCATCATGGTCAACTGCAATCCGGAAACCGTGTCGACCGATTACGACATCAGTGACCGCCTTTATTTTGAGCCGCTGACGCTGGAGGATGTGCTTGAGATTGTCGACCTGGAAAAACCGGTTGGCGTCATTGTGCAGTTTGGTGGCCAGACCCCGTTGAAGCTGGCGCGCGCGCTGGAGGCAAACGGCGTGCCTATCATCGGCACCACGCCGGACATGATCGACATGGCCGAGGATCGCGAACGCTTCCAGAAACTGATTCATACGCTGGGTTTGTTGCAACCGCCCAACCGCACCGCGCGCACCAACGAAGAAGCCATCATCAAGGCGCGTGAAATCGGCTATCCCCTGGTGGTGCGGCCGAGCTATGTGCTGGGTGGTCGCGCGATGGAAATTATCCATGTCGAATCCGATCTCGAGCGCTACATGCGTGAAGCCGTAAAGGTGTCGAACGATTCTCCGGTGTTGCTGGATCGCTTTCTGAACGATGCCATCGAGGTCGATGTCGATGCGGTCAGCGATGGCACCGATGTGATCATCGGCGGCATCATGGAACACATCGAGCAAGCAGGCGTACATTCAGGGGATTCGGCCTGTTCGTTGCCGCCGTTTTCGCTGCCGGTCCCACTGCAGGACGAATTGCGAAAGCAAACCGTGTTGATGGCCAAGGGACTCAACGTCGTTGGCTTGATGAACGTGCAATTCGCAATTCAGGAGCAGGACGGCGTGTCGAAAATATTTGTGCTGGAAGTCAATCCGCGCGCATCGCGGACCGTGCCGTTCGTTTCCAAAGCAACCTCGTTGCCGCTGGCAATGATTGCGGCGCGCTGCATGGCGGGACGCACTTTAAAACACCAGGGAATCAAAGGCGAAGTGATTCCGCCATATTACGCGGTGAAGGAGGCGGTATTCCCGTTTATCAAATTTCCTGGCGTCGACACCATTCTCGGCCCTGAAATGAAATCGACCGGTGAAGTGATGGGCGTGGGTGTTACTTTCGCGGAAGCGTTTGTGAAATCGCAAATGGGTGCAGGTGTCAAGCTACCGGTGACGGGGCCTAACGCGGGCAATGCATTTTTGAGTGTGCGTAACGCCGACAAGCCCAAGTTGCTCGAAATAGCCAAGACTTTGCAGGTGCTTGGTTTTGGGCTGGTCGCCACCAAAGGAACCGCTGCATTTCTTGCCCGGGAAGGCATTGAAGTGAAATCAGTGAACAAGGTCCTTGAGGGTCGTCCACATATAGTGGATTTGGTGAAGAATCGCGAAATATCGCTCATCATCAATACCGTCGAAGAGGACAAGCGGTCGATCCGCGATTCCTGGTCGATCCGCAATGCGGCGCTCACCGGTCGAATCACTTACTACACGACCATCTCGGGTGCACGCGCGGCGTGTGTCGGCATGCAACATTTGGCCGAACTGAAGGTCTACGATTTACAATCGCTCCACAAGTTGCTGCAGGTGAAGAATTAATAACCGGCCGGGCTTATGGGGAATGTGCCCTGGTTGAGCACATTGATCACTTCCATTTTTCCAGTCCGGCGGCATCGCGCCGCGGCGATGACTTTTGCAAGCTGCATTTCTGCGAGCTGCGCGGTTGAAGGATAATAATTTTTTGAGGGTTGCGCCATGAGTAGTGTTGTTAAAGTCCCACTGACCGTCGCCGGCGCAGAAGCGTTGAAAGCCGAATTGCACCGTTTAAAGCATACCGATCGTCCCGATGTCATTCGGGCGATTTCAGAAGCGCGAGCGCAAGGCGACCTGTCCGAAAATGCCGAATATGATGCCGCCAAGGAAAAACAGAGCTTTGTGGAAGGTCGCATCCTCGACATTGAGGGCAAACTCTCCAGCGCACAAGTCATCAGCATCGCGATGCTTGACGATGACGGCCGCGTGGTGTTTGGTGTCACGGTCGACCTCGAAGAAACGGAATCTGGCGAAAAAATGTCTTACCAGATCGTCGGCGAAGACGAGGCCGATTTGAAGCTTGGCAAGGTGTCGTATACGTCACCAATTGCGCGTGCACTGATTGGCAAGTCAGCAGGAGACGTAGCGGAAGTACGGGCGCCGGGCGGTGTTAAAGAATATGAGATTGTTGACGTCAGGTATGTCTGAGCCAGCTTCAGGATTAAGATGCAGACTGCCATTTAAAGTTGCGGTAAAGTTGAAAAGTGGTCGCACGCGGCAATCGGATTAATGTTGGCTAAGTAAAATTAGTCACACCTTTGCGGTGGGCATCGATTGGGTCGCCGTCTGGCAGGGCGCTCGCGTTTAACCCTTGCCATCGATTAGCTTTCAGGAACTGCGCCCGACAGCGGGCAATGTTTTAGCCCTTCAGACGCCTGATCGATCCCGCCTGCATCAACATTTCGAGCTGCGTTTCCAATTGAATGACGCGGCCCGTCAGGTCTTTAATTCTGGTTTGCTGCGCTTTCATCGCTGCCGACTGCCGGTTAACTTTATTATTCAATTTGATCATGGCGGTCAGCGCGCCCCAGGTTTTTCGGTGACGCCCATCATCCGTGTTGCGCGAAGATGGCTTGGTTGCCTTCGTTTCCGTGGCGCTGATAGGTTTGCTGCCGGCGGCAATGAAAGCGAGCGCGCCGTCAATTGCCCGACCGGCCCGCTCGGCGGCGTCCTTCGGGGCGTCCGCCAACGCACCAACGCGCTTTCGGCTTCGCTCGACTCGTAAGTAAAGGCAGTCCGCCGCATGAATTGCGAGACGGGAATGTCGAGCCTCCTTGCCCTGGCGGTGATGGCCTTTTTATCCCGCACTTTGGCTTGAACTACCATGCGTTGAATTGCTGCAGCCATGGCTGTTGCTCCTGAAGTGTCATTGTGTACATGCAAATTGTATGTTCACAATTACCGAAAGGCAGATTACCGACACAGCGCACAAGGTGAAAACAATAAGTGGTTATCTGTGACCGAGTCTGGTCATGCAGGTGACAATACCGGGAATGATGCGTCATTGCCGACGTTTGCTCGCCATAAAGGAATACAGGATTACAGCGGGCAAACCCTGCTGCATCCTGGACATAGCGTTGATGAAAATACTCCTGACCGGCTCAGCAGGACCCAAAGTCGCTGCCCGCGTCGCGACCATGCTTGCCGGTTCCCATCCGGAAATCGGCGTGGATCAGGCACCCTCATCGATGACCTTTGTTGTAGCGGACATCACCTTTGTCGGTAATTCGCGGCGTTGATGCGCGATGTGGAGCAGGCATTTAGCTTGAGCCTGGCAGCGAAATGCGCCCAATTTGGGGCGTTTAATATTTCAGCTGCGACGCCGTTTATTGAGCGGGATTGCGATCGTCTGCGCGTCGCACCAGTAGAGGTACTTCGGTTGCCCGCATCCAAATTGCTGCAAGCATTTGCACGCCGGAATTGGCTGTTGCCGGAGCGTATTGACCGGGTATACGTGATTGACAAAGCGAAGCCGCTACTGGCCTATCAACCGCGATTTGGCTTTCAGGAACTGCTCAGCGAACTGGACCTGGTACAAGCAATAAATGCCTGCCGCTAACGCGTTTTCTTTTTTTTGATACCTGCCGCCTTGTTTTCCTCCTGGCGCTTGGTGACGCGCTGCGCTTTGCGTTTTACCGGCGGCAATGCGGCCTTAATGCGAGCTGCGGCCAATTCAGGACTATGGCGCCAAACAATAAATATTTTTCCGATATGTTGAACCGGCGACGCATTCAATGCATCGCAAATTTCATCGAACCATTTGACACGTTGCTCGCGGTTGTCAGCCAAGCCACGAATTTTGATCAATTCGTGCGCTTTCAGGTTGCGATCCACTTCCCGGATGATGGCAGGTGTCAATCCATGAACGCCGATCATGACGACTGGAGCGAGTTCATGTGCCTTCGCTTTGAGCGCTCGGCGCTCGTTGGGGGATAATGTGATTTTCATCCATCAATTATACAATTCATGGCTAGCGCACGCCCTAAAAACAGCCGCGATTGGGTTCAACGGCATCTGAGCGATCCTTACGTAAAACGCGCGCAGGCGGAAGGGTTCCGCTCGCGCTCGGTCTACAAGCTCACCGAAATTGATGCGAAGGAAAAGCTGGTGAAGCCCGGTATGACAGTGGTTGATCTGGGTTCCGCGCCTGGTGGATGGTCGCAATGGGTGGTGAAGGAAGTGGGGCGCAAGGGAAAACTGGTGGCGATTGACCTGCTGGAGATGCAGCCAATCGCCGGCGTGCATTTTATCAAGGCCGATTTTTCGGCGGCCATTGGGCTGGATGCGGTCATCGCCGCCATAGGCGGGCCTGAAGCGAAGGTAGACCTTGTGATTTCGGATATGTCCCCCAATCTCACAGGGGTAGTGATTACTGATCAGGCGCGTTTGTTTACCTTGGGCGAGCTGGCGATGGAATTTGCGATCAAGTTCTTGAAACCAAACGGCGTTTTTCTAGTCAAAGTGTTCCAGGGCGTCGGCTTTGAACCATATGTAAAGACGTTGAGAGCGCATTTCGGAAGTGTTGCGGCAAAAAAACCGGTCGCCTCCAGAGGAGAGAGTCGCGAAACGTACCTGATGGCGCGCGATCTGAAACAAGTGCCGACTGAAACTGGTTAATCTTTGTTGGTTTATGTGACTGAATCGATACGACAAGATAGAACGTTTAGTGTAGAGTCATCTGGGACAAATTGCGTAATAGTTGGTATTGCAATTGGTAGGCGGTTTAAACGAAGTTGAAGCAAATTTAAAGGAACACGCGTGAACAATTGGGTAAAAAATATTGGCGTCTGGCTTGTCATCGGTATTGTTTTGATGATGATCTTTATGCAGGTGTCGAACCGCGGCGGTAGTCGCCCGGAGCTCGAGTACACCGCCATGATGCAGGAAGCCAAGGCTGGCAACGTTGAGACCGTTAAGCAGGAGGCCACCCGGACGCTGCGCGTGACCATGCGCGACGGCAAGACCTACACCACCTATACGCCGGGCGATGTCATGATGTGGAGTGATATCCGCGCCTATGGTGTAAAGGGCGGTGCCAAGGCCGAGGAAGAACAATCGCTGTTGATGAGCATTTTCATTTCATGGTTTCCGATGTTGCTGCTGATTGGTGTATGGCTATATTTCATGCGCCAGATGCAGGGCGGCGGCAAGGGCGGGGCGTTTTCGTTTGGCAAGAGTCGCGCCAAGATGCTCGATGAAGGCAACAATCTGGTTACCTTTGCCGATGTGGCAGGCTGCGATGAAGCGAAAGAAGAAGTTGCCGAACTGGTCGAATTTCTGCGCGATCCTTCCAAATTCCAGAAACTCGGCGGTCGCATCCCCCGGGGCGTATTGATGGTCGGCTCCCCCGGCACCGGCAAGACGCTGCTGGCACGCGCTATTGCAGGCGAAGCGAAGGTGCCATTTTTCTCGATTTCCGGCTCTGATTTTGTAGAAATGTTCGTCGGTGTTGGTGCGGCTCGGGTGCGCGACATGTTTGAGCAGGCGAAGAAAAATGCGCCGTGTATTATTTTCATCGATGAAATTGATGCTGTTGGTCGTCAGCGCGGTGCCGGCTTGGGCGGCGGTAATGACGAGCGTGAACAGACGTTAAACCAGATGCTGGTTGAGATGGATGGTTTTGAACCAACAGCGGGTGTAATCGTCATCGCTGCGACCAACCGGCCTGATGTCCTTGATCCCGCTCTATTGCGTCCCGGCCGCTTCGACCGGCAGGTGGTGGTTTCTTTGCCGGACATTCGAGGGCGCGAACAAATCCTCAATGTGCATATGCGCAAGGTGCCAATTGCCCCCGACGTCGTGGCCGAAACGATCGCGCGTGGCACCCCCGGATTCTCGGGTGCCGATCTGGCAAATCTTGTCAATGAGGCTGCCTTGTTCGCCGCCAGAGGCAATAAGCGGCTGGTCGAAATGGAAGATTTCGAACGCGCCAAAGACAAAATCATGATGGGCACCGAACGTCGTTCGATGGTGATGGACGAAGAAGAGAAAAAGAACACCGCGTACCACGAATCCGGCCACGCGTTGCTAGGCTACATCCTGCCGAAGAGCGATCCGGTACATAAGGTAACGATTATTCCGCGCGGTCGGGCGCTAGGGGTGACAATCCAGTTGCCCGAGCAGGATCGCTACGCCTATGACAGGCAATACCTGCTGTCGCGGATAGCGGTGTTGTTCGGCGGGCGTATCGCTGAAGAAGTGTTCATGAACCAGATGACGACCGGTGCCTCGAACGACTTCGAACGCGCCACCCAACTGGCACGAGACATGGTCACGCGTTATGGCATGTCCGACGCGCTGGGCACGATGGTGTACGCAGACAACGAGGGTGAAGTATTTCTCGGTCGCTCGGTGACGCGCCAGACCAACATGTCTGAAGAAACCATGCGCAAGGTGGACGCGGAAATTCGCAAAATTATCGATATGCAATATGCATTGGCGCGCAAACTTATCGAAGAAAACCGCGACAAGATTGAAGCCATGACCAAGGCTCTTCTTGAATTTGAAACCATCGACGCTGAGCAGATCAAAGACATTATGGAAGGCCGTCCCCCACGTGCGCCGAAGTTAAGCAGCAGACCGCTGCCTAAACCAAGCAATGGCGGCGGCAGCGGGCCGATAATCGAGCCGCCTAAAGTGGAGCCGGCGACGGCCGAAGGCGTACACTAGCTGTTTGCAGGTGAAACAAAATTTTTTAGCCAGGCCAGGGATCGACTCCTGGCCTTTGTTTTTCCGGCAGCAGTTTGTGTTGGCTTACCAGCGTGCCTTGATGCAGCGTGCAACGCGCTTTTCGAATGGAGCGGTGTGGCCACCGAGAGCGTATATATCTGCGCTGGCGTATGTAGCCCGCCTGGGCCTCACATATTTTTTGAAGCTGCGATGAATCTTTGCGCAGGAAAATTTCTGCTCGCACTCGACCGTCCCCGGGTGATGGGCATCGTCAATGTCACCCCTGATTCGTTTTCCGACGGCGGAAAATTTCTTGGGCGTGACCTTGCCGTTGCGCACGCGCGTCGCCTGATCGAGGACGGTGCCGACATCGTGGATATCGGCGGCGAATCCACCCGGCCTGGCGCGATCGCCGCGTCGCTGCAAGAGGAATTAGACCGCGTCATGCCGGTGCTGGAAGCAATTGTCGATGACGGTATCCCGGTTTCGGTCGACACACAAAAGGTAGGCGTGATGAAGGCAGCGATCAAGGCGGGTGCGTCAATGATCAACGATGTCAGCGCGCTGCTCGCACCTGGTGCCATGGAACTATGTGCGTCGTCGTCCGCGGCGGTTTGCCTGATGCATAAGCAAGGCACACCCTTGACCATGCAACAGGCACCCAGCTATGTGGATGTGGTAGGGGATGTGAAGGATTTTCTCGCCGTCCGGTCGACAGCGTGCCTCGCTGCCGGTATCGCGGCGGAGCGCATTGTAATCGACCCGGGATTTGGCTTCGGCAAAACCATCGAACATAATTTCCGTCTGCTACGTGAATTATCTGCGCTGGTATCGCTCGGTTATCCGGTGCTGACAGGTTTCTCGCGTAAGGCCTCGCTTGGCATCGTGACTGGCAGGGGGGCGGCGGACCGGCTTGCCGCCAGCATTGCCGCCGCCGTGCTTTGCGCGCAAAACGGTGCGACAATTCTGCGGGTACACGATGTGCGCGAAACCGTCGATGCGATCAAGATATTTTTGGCCGCGCGCAACTGAACAAATCCGCGTCCTGAGCAAAATGTATCCGCAATAATTCCCATACATAATACGAAAATGACACGCAAATATTTTGGCACAGACGGCATACGTGGGCGCGTTGGTGTCGCGCCCATTACACCCGATTTCGCGTTGAAACTGGGCTTTGCTGCCGGTCGCGCGCTTGCGCATGGACATGCCGAAGCCAACGGCGAGTTGCGCCCCGCGGTGCTGATAGGCAAAGACACCCGCATCTCCGGGTACATGCTGGAAAGCGCGCTGGAAGCCGGTCTGGCGGCGTCCGGCTGTGATGTGGTGCTGGTAGGTCCGATGCCAACGCCGGGAGTAGCCTATCTGACGCGCGGTTTGCGGCTATCGGCGGGTATCATGATTTCAGCCTCGCATAATCCATTCGATGACAACGGCATCAAATTTTTTTCCGGCGATGGCACCAAGCTTGACGATGCGCTGGAATTATCCATTGAAGCAGAACTTGAAAAGCCGCTACAGTCGCTGCCTTCAATGTCACTGGGCAAGGCGAGGCGTCTTGATGATGCACATGGACGCTACATTGAATTCTGCAAAAGCACCTTTCCGACCAAATTAAATTTGCGCGGTTTGAAACTGGTGCTCGATTGTGCGCATGGCGCTGCTTACGATATTGGTCCGAACGTGTTCCGTGAACTTGGCGCCGAAGTGATCGCGATCGGCAACCAGCCCAATGGCATCAACATCAACGAGAAATGCGGCGCAACTTATCCTGCAACCATGCGTGCGGCGGTGCTGGAGCACAACGCAGATATGGGCCTTGCGCTCGATGGTGACGCCGATCGCCTCATGATGTGCGATGCGGATGGCACCTTGTTCGATGGCGATCAGCTGCTTTACGCAATGGTCAAAGACCGCCACGAAAAAGGTTGGTTGCGTGGCGGGGTGGTAGGCACTTTGATGACCAATTTTGCGCTGGAAAGACGCTTTGCTGAAATGCATGTGCCGTTTGAACGCGCCAAGGTTGGCGACCGCTACGTCCTGGAAATGTTGCGCGAAAAAAAATGGGAATGCGGCGGCGAAAATTCAGGTCACCTGTTGTGCCTGGACAAGCACAGCACCGGCGACGGCATCATTTCGGCATTGCAGGTGTTGGCGGCGCTACGGCGGACGGGAATCAAACGGCTTGGCGAATTTACCGCCGAGCTCTCGCTGTTGCCGCAGATATTGATCAATGTGCGCCTGCACAGGAAGTTTGATTTCGCTGCGAACGCCGCTATCGGTTCAGCGGTGGCTGCGGCAGAACATGAATTGGACGGTCAAGGCCGGGTGTTACTGCGCGCGTCGGGAACCGAGCCGTTGATTCGGGTGATGGTGGAGGGGCGCGATCTGGAGCTGGTGCAAACACTCGCGAAACGTATTGCCGCCGTGGTGACTGCCACTGCGGGTTAGTTTTTATTGCACCAGTTTTCCTGATTTACACAGATAAGCAATATCAGCCAAGCGTGAACCACGGTCATTTTTTGCGCCGAACGGCAGCGCTATCCCGTTGGGACAGTCAGGTCGGCTCCCTGCCGCCGAGGCGGTAATTGATGCCTGTGTGACTTCGCGCCCGGCGTGCTCCAGCAGATTTACAAAACCCTTTGCCGCCAGAAATCCTTCGAGCGTTAGATGTGATGACGGTTCGGCCCGGTATTTCGTTAGCAGGATGAGATGATCGTTTTGCAGTTTGGCGGCGTTTGACAGCGGGTTGGGAACGACCTGCGTGATTGTGGTTGCGGTGGCAAAATCAACCCTGTGCAGCTCCATCAAAGTGCGGTGATTGACGTTTGAAAACGCGACAATTTGAGCAGCCATGGCGACGCTTGGTACCTGTCGCAAGCGGTTTATTGCGACAGGTTTGAGTTGGTTGCGAATTTCTTTTTAAGTGATGCGGCGCCGGACGCTTGGTGTTTGGACGCCATCAACAATAAGCGCGCAACTATGTACGTCAGTCGCTTGCCAAGGCTAGTCGCTTATCAGATTTCACTGGGTCTAGTGCCGCAGCGGTCACGTTCGTCCGGGCAATCCGGCGGGAGATGATTGTCCAAACTGCTTTTGCTCATCCAAATCGGCCGGTGATGTAGTCTTCGGTTTCTTTTCTTTTCGGCTTGATGAACAATTCGTCTGTCACGCCATATTCAACCAGCTCACCTATATACATGTAGGCGGTAAAGTCTGAAACGCGTGCGGCCTGCTGCATGTTGTGCGTAACGATGGCAATGGTGTAATCCTCTTTCAACTCGTGCAGCAGCTCTTCAATCTTTGCTGTCGAAATCGGATCAAGCGCGGAGGTGGGCTCGTCAAGCAGCACTACTTCCGGACGCACCGCCACCGCGCGCGCAATGCATAAACGCTGTTGCTGACCGCCGGAAAGCGATAAGCCGCTTTGCCTCAATTTGTCTTTGACTTCATCCCATATCGCTGCTTTCCTGAGTGCCCATTCGACGCGCTCGTCCATTTCGGCTTTGGAAAGGCTCTCATAAAGTTTCACCCCGAAGGCAATGTTGTCGTAGATCGACATGGGAAACGGTGTAGGTTTCTGGAATACCATGCCGACCTTGGCGCGCAGTAAATTAAGGTCCTGATTTTTGTCCAGAACGTTTTTTCCGTTGAGCACAATTTCCCCTTCGGCGCGCTGGCCGGGATAGAGGTCATACATGCGATTAAAGGTTCGCAGCAAGGTGGATTTTCCGCAGCCAGATGGCCCGATGAAGGCCGTGATGCGGCGCTCAAGGATTTGCAGATTAATATTCTTTAATCCATGAAAACTGCCGTAGAAAAAATTCAGGTTTTTGACGGCAATCTTTACCGCGTCAGGCTCGAGATCGGCAGGCGGTTGAAGGACAGCGTTCATATTGTTGTCGGTATTTTCGAGGAAGGGACTAATGAATTCGCTGTGCAAACACGGTGCGCGCCAGGATGTTGAGCAGCAGGACAAAAAAAGTAATCAGCAGCGCCCCGGCCCACGCCAGCGCCTGCCAGCTATCAAACGGGCTCATCGCAAACTGGAAAATCACCACCGGCAAATTCGCCATGGGCGCATTCATGTCGGTTGACCAGAATTGATTATTTAGCGAGGTGAACAGGAGCGGCGCAGTTTCGCCGCTGACGCGCGCCACCGCCAGTAATATGCCGGTGAGCACGCCGCCTCTTACGGCTCGCAATGCGACCGACATAATAACCTTCCATTGCGGCGCGCCCAGCGCAGTGGCCGCTTCGCGCAAGCTCGATGGCACCAGGCGCAGCATGTTCTCGGTGGTGCGCACCACCACCGGAATGGCCAGCAGCGACAGCGCCATGGTGCCCGCCCAGGCGGAAAAATGCCGCACTTGTGCGACATATATGGTGTAGATGAAAAGCCCGATGATGATCGAGGGCGCCGACAGCAGAATGTCGTTGATGAACCTGGTCGCCGGACCAACCCAGCCGCGGTTGCCGAATTCGGCAAGATAAATACCGGCCAGAATGCCGATTGGTGTCGCAATAAAAGTCGCGAATCCGACCATCATCAGGCTGCCGAAAATAGCGTTGGCCAGCCCGCCGGTGCCAGTCGGCGAAGGCGTCATTTCGCTAAACACGGCAAAGTTAATACCACCGATGCCTCTGATGACGAGTACCGAAAGGATCCAGGCGAGGAACGCCATGCCGATGGCCATCGCGGTAAATGCCAATACCAGCGATAGACGGTTGACCAGCACCCGTCTGCGATAGACCAAATTCACGTGTGCACCCCTTCACGTTTTGCCAGTTGCGAAAGCATCAATTTGGCCAGCACCAACACCACCAGCGTAATCAAGAATAATACCAGCCCGAGCGAGATGAGCGAGGATACGTGCAGCACATCACTGGCTTCGGCAAATTCATTGGCAAGCGTCGATGCGATCGAATTACCGGGCTCGAAAAGCGATGGTGCGATTTTGTGCGCGTTGCCAATGACAAATGTCACTGCCATGGTTTCACCCAGCGCGCGACCCAGGCCGAGCATGATGCCGCCGACGACGCCGGCTTTGGTATACGGCAGCACGATGTTGCGCACGACTTCCCACGTGGTCGCGCCCAAGCCATAAGCGGATTCTTTGAGCACGCCAGGCACTACTTCGAATACGTCGCGCATCACCGACGCAATGAACGGAATTACCATTACCGCCAGAATGATACCGGCTGCCAGCACACCAATACCCATTGCCGGGCCTTGGAACAAAGCGCCGAAAATGGGGATTACGCCGAGCGTTTTGGTGAGGAAGGGTTGAATATAATCGGCAAAAATCGGCGCGAACACGAACAATCCCCAGATGCCATAGATGATCGACGGAATGCCTGCCAGCAGTTCGACCGCGGTGCCTAGCGGCTGTTTCAGCCATACGGGACACAGCTCGGTGAGGAAAACGGCAATCCCGAAGCTTAGCGGTACGCCGATCAGCAGCGCAATCAAAGACGTCACCACGGTGCCGTAAATGGCATTCAGCGCGCCGTACTCGTGGGTCACGGGATTCCAGTTTCGGCTGGTCAGGAAGCCGAAGCCAAATTTCTCAATCGCTGGGTAGCCGCCATAAACAAGCGAGCCGATAATCGCCGCAAGCATTGCCAGTACCAGCAACGCAAAAAACAGGGTGGTCTTACGGAATAACCCGTCCAGCGTGCGTTGCCGCGCGAGACGGCTTATGAGGGCTTCCGGTGCTTGTTCTGGTGACACGTAACGGGCCTTCGCAGTCGTTGTCGATAGTGCGGCATCCATCAGGCTCATGGCAATTCACGTATTCTACGATAGTCGTTTTACAAGTTAAAAACAGGCCGCTCGACACTGGCGGCCTGTTGATTGATGGGTGAAACAACCCTTCAACGATAGATCGCCGCACCACTGACGGCGGCCTTGATCTCGCTTTTCCATAAGCCATGAATTAATTTCACGGTCTTTTCCGGCATCGGTACGTAGTCCATTTCGAGGGCTGCCTTCCCACCATTTTTAAAAGCCCAGTCGAAGAATTTGAGGGCTGCAGCGGCTTTGTCCGGCTTATCCTGGCTCTTGTGCATCAAGATGAACGATGCACCGCTGATCGGGTAGCTGTCTTTGCCCGGCTGGTCGGTCAGCACTAAAAACATGCCGGGCGCATTGGCCCAATCTGCATTTGCGGTTGCTGCCTGAAAGGCGCTGTCGTCTGGCTGGATGAAATTGCCATCTTTGTTGCGCAATGCGGTGTGCGACATTTTGTTTTTCTTTGCATACGCATATTCGACGTAACCGATCGAACCCTTGATGCGCTGTACATAAGCTGAAACACCTTCGTTGCCTTTGCCGCCGACACCTTCCGGCCATGCCACGGCGGTGCCCGCGCCGACTTTGGTTTTCCACTCGGCACTGACCTTGGACAAAAAATCGGTGAACAGGAATGTGGTGCCGGATCCATCGGAGCGGCGCACCACGGTGATGGGATCAGCAGGCAATTTCAAGCCGGTGTTAAGCGCGGCAATAGCCGGGTCGTTCCAGACTTTGATTTTGCCCAAAAATATATCGGCAGCGAGCTCTCCGGTCAGTTTCATTTGGCCTGGCTTGACGCCTTCAACATTCACCACCAGCACCACACCACCAACGATGGCCGGAAATTGCACCAGACCGTCTTTATCCAGCTGCTCTTTGGTCAGCGGCATGTCGGACGCGCCAAAGTCGACCGTCTTGGCTTGTATTTGCTTGATCCCACCGCCAGAGCCAATGGACTGATAGTTCATGCTGAACCCGGTGACTTTTTTATAGTCTTCCGCCCATTTTGAATAGATCGGATAGGGGAAAGTTGCGCCTGCGCCGGTAATATCCTGCGCCATCGTGCTTGTGGCCACTGCGCCGAACAGCAGCACGCCGGGTAGAAGTTTCTTCAACAGCATGGTTGACTCCAAGAATGAAAACAATGAATTTTTCTGACCCCCGCAGAGTACGGATGTTTTGTGACGGCTGTGTGACAGTCTGAGGCGCAGATGCAGCAACTGACGCAACCAGCCGATTTGACGACGCGGATCGCCTATTGACGGCTGTTGCCAGCCATTTATCCTTCAAATGCCGCGCCAGGTATAGGGCCTGGCAGCTTACTGCTGTTGCCACGAATCTGAAATATTGCATGCCTATGATGCGGCTGTCGTCTCGATTAATGAAAGGTTGCCGCATGAGCATGATTGACGTCGCCGAAGTCAGCAACAGTAGCGTGCCGAATGTGCAGGAAGGGCAACCGATCGCGCTGCCGGAATCAGCCGATCACATCGGCCGTGAGTTACAAGCAGCCGAGCTGCTCGGGGAAACCCGCGATGGCAAGCAGATTTACTTATTTGACTATCAGCGCAATTCAGCTGTGATGCGCGAGATCGGCAGATTGCGGGAGTTGACCTTTCGCTATGTGGGCGAAGGGACCGGACTGGCGCGTGACCTCGATCAATACGACAGGTATTACCGGCATCTTGTGCTTTGGGATGACCACGACCGGCAAATTGCCGGCGGATACCGCATTGGCGAAGTAGCCAATATTATCGATGAGCACGGCGTCGCAGGTTTGTATACCAGCAGTTTATTTTCTTTTACCGAGAAACTACTCGGTGCGAATGTATTGCCGAAGACCCTGGAGCTGGGCCGCAGCTTTGTGCAGCCGCGTTACTGGGGCATGCGCAGCCTTGACTATTTGTGGGTCGGTATCGGCGCATATGTAAAGCGGCATCCCGGGATGCGCTTTTTGCTCGGCCCCGTCAGCATCAGCGATGCCTACCCGCGCAAGGCAAAAAGTCTGCTGGTACATTTTTACCGGCATTATTTTGGCGATGAGAATGTATTGGCGCTGGCGCGCAATCGATTCATCATTAATGAGCCGGACGATCCATCGCAGCTGAGCGTATTTGAAGGCAATAATTATGAGCAAGATTTCCGCACGCTCAAACAAGCACTCTCGACGCACGGCGTGGCAGTGCCGACGCTCTATAAGCAATACACGGAAACGTACGAATCGGGCGGGGTCAAATTTCTCGACTTTAACGTTGATGCAAAATTTGCAAATTGCGTGGATGGGTTGGTGCTGGCGGACATGGACCAACTAAAACCAGCAAAGCGCGAGCGCTATCTGGGTGACAGGCGCAGTCCGCTGATTGTGCCTGAAGCCGTCATTTAGGCGACATCGGTGGCGCCGTGTAGGAATGTAGGCGCCTAGTCCAGCGATTCCTGCGCACTAAACGAGTTTAATGCAACAGCTTGCAGCAAAAGAAGGTGTGTGGCGTAACGCTGCAGTTAGCTGCCACCGTCAGGCAACACGCGGTCGGCCGCCCGGATTCGACATCCACCCATAGTCGATTCTGGCGTTGGCACTGGCACTGACGCGTGAGGCCTAAGTAGTGGAGTGTGGCGTGCAACCCGGCAAAACACCATAATTTAATGCATTCTTGATCAATTCCGCTGCGCAAAGCCGGCCAACGTTCACGGCGCACTGCCGGCAATTTTATGCGGCGCGGTATATTTTGAGCTAGTGCGAAATCTCAATCTGTTCGATGACCCGGGTTGCTCCCAGCGACTCGTCAAAGCCGCGCACCAACATGGATACCGTGCCATTGCGGCGTACGCTGACTTCAGCCCACGCGTACATGCGGTCGTTGGGATTTCCGTTGGGCGTTGCCTTGACGGAAAACGGTGAGCCTGCTGTGCCGACAATTACCTGCCAGGCTTTGCCGCCGCTGGCACGCGTAGGTTGCGATGCGTGATAGACGTGCTGGTGTCCGCAGAAATAAGTTGCGCCATATTGTTCAATCACTGCCCAGAACGCGGCGCGCACATCCGGTCGCTCGTCAAACCCGTCCGGACGTAACGACATTTTCCCCAACGGGTGATAGGTGAAGGCCATTTTGTGTCCGAAAACGAAAAACTGTTTAGCACCGCGCGTCTGCGCATCGCTCAAATCTTTTTTTAACCATTGCACTGGTGCTGAAGCATCAAATCCCACCGGGTCGGTATTGACCACGGCGATGTGAATTGCGCCGGCATCAAACGAATAACTCAATTGCTGTTGGCTGGTGGTAATGCCATCGGTGCCGATAGCCGGTGCGTGTTGCACGCGCCAGGCGGTGGCCGGCAGGCCGGTAAGTTTGCCCCATAGCGGTTGATTCAAAATCAGATCGCCCATATTTGTCCGCCACACATTTTCGCGCATTAGTGTCGCCTTCCTGATCGCGCCGCCGTCCAATGTAGGGAGCTTGTCCTGCACTTCGTGATTACCTGGCACCGGCAACACGTAAGTCCCGCGTTCCATCAAACCCGCCACCATGCCGCGCCAGAATGCGTACTGCTTGTCCAGACCCGCAACATCTGCGCCGTAGCCGTAAATCATGTCGCCGTTGAACACCAGCGCTTGCGGTTTTTGCTGCTCGATCTCATGTGACATGCGACTCCAGACTGCGGTGGATTGCAGCCAGATTTCATCCTGCGCGGAATTATTGCGCTCATGCGGTTCAGCGCGGCTATCGCCGACCGTCACGAATTTAAAGACAGTCGCCGAATCGGTGGTTTGGGAATCAATTACAAGCGACGATGCGAATGGCGGTGACTGTTGTGCCGCGCCTTGGCAGCCCGCAACAAGCACCGCGATTATCGCGCCCGGCAAAAGCTTTGCAATGCGAAACATATTTGAATTTTTAGAAATGGATAGATGTGAAGTATCGCGCATCGCAGCGCGGTTTTATAAATACGGGATTATCGATGCATGAAGGTTGCGCAGTGCCTGACAGGCCGTCGGATCCCCTCCCAGCGTCCTGAATGCCGGAACGGGTAACGTCCGCAGACAATGCCGGGAAATATTAATCACGCGGCGATCATTTTTTCACGCCGATGGGTGGCTTCGAGCCGCGTTGGGAGAGGCCTGTCAGGCAGGCGCTGCGCATCTGAAGCCGCACGATCGGTTGTGATATAAAAACAAAGACACTAGCACCGGCGGGCGTCGTGGGATGAAAACGCGGCTTCAACAGCAAATGCCGACAGGCGGTGGGCAATCAAATGCTACCTCAAAAGGCGTCAGAAACCCCAGTACCTCTCGTGGCGTATTGTTGTGTTTGTGCTCGATGCGTTTGAGTTTTGAGGCGCGCACATTATCCATGCTGACGCCTTTCGGCAAGTCCAGGCGCAGCCGACCAATCTGGTTTTCATTGGTGCCGCGCTGGTTGGGCGCATGCGGATCACAGACGTAGGCTTTGCCCGGCATATAGTCCGCCAGCGCGGTGAACTCCCAACCACGGTCGCTGGTCAGGCTGAGAAAGGGCAAGCCGCAAGTGGCGAGACGGCGTTTAAGCTGCCGTGCCACCGACTTGGCACTAAGATGGTTGACCAGCAGCAGGCAGGTAAACAAGGACTGACGCTCAACGATCACCACCACGCGCTTCCGGTCGCAACGCTTGCCGATCATGCTGTCGACTTCAAAGTGACCAAATTCGATCCGCAAGGCCGCATCCAGTGAGCGTTCCTGAATCGGCATCGCACGACCGTTCCAGGGGCGTCGTGCCGGGCGTTTCAGGTGTTTGCGTCGTTGTACCGACTTCAGCCAGCGCCGCCGTTGATGCCGCCAGAGGTGGTCATAGATGGCCTGCGTACTGACCAGCATCGGTGCCTGGTTGCATTTAAGACGACCCGAGATTTCCTTCGGCGTCCTGCCCGCCTTGAGCCGTTTATAGACCTCTTGCCAGAGTGCTGCCGACTTGCCGGGCGCATTGCGTCCACAGCGCTGCCGGGCGCGATCATGGCGTCGTTGTGCGCGGTGCGGACAGTATTGACCACGGCGATGACGGCGGCCTCGCGTGAGTTCGTCGTAGATCGTTGAGCGGTTCCGTCTTAATGCCCGTGCCATTACGTCCGGCGTCAGTCCGCACAACACGGCGTTGTGAATGAGGTATCGTTCGGCCAGGGTAAGGTCCGAATGTTTCATGGCAGTTTCC
>JAYVKG010000113.1:0-23490 GCA_043768625.1 Betaproteobacteria bacterium | reverse complement strand
CGATTCTGGAAGTCAACGAGGCATGGCGGCGTTTCGCTGACCAGAATGCGTTCACCGGTGCTGAATACGCCGTCGGCGCGAATTATCTGCAGCATTGCGGGCAGACGCTTGCGCAAACCGGTAATGCCCAGAGTTGCATCGACGGAATCAACGACGTTATCAGTGGGCGGCAGACTCGATTCGAAATGGAGTACCCGTGTCACTCGCCAACAGAGAAGCGTTGGTTCGTGATGTGGGTGACCCGGTTTAAGAGCGCCGGGCCGGTCAGGATTGTCATCCTGCATGACAACTGCACCGAACGAAAGTTAGCCGAATCTACCTTGCGCGCCAGTGAAGAATTCAACCGCAGCATTGTCGAAAGCAGTCCGGACTGCATCAAGGTTCTCGACCTCGACGGAAATCTGCTTTCCCTACTGAGTGGGCAGGAGCTGCTGGGCATCGACGACATCACCCCATTTTTGAATAATTCTTGGCTTGATTTTTGGAACGGCGCCGATCGTCTGGCGGCACAGGCGGCGGTAAAGGCTGCAGCCGCTGGCACGACCAGCCGCTTCGGCGGTTTTTTTCGCACACCACGCGGTGACCCAAAATGGTGGGACGTAGCGGTCTCGCCGATTCTTGGCACCAACGGCAAGATCGAACGTCTGCTCAGCGTGTCGAGAGATGTCACGCAGCGCCAACACGCCGAAATGAACGTGGCATTGCTTGCCGCCGTCAGCCTCGACCTTGTGCACTGTTCGAACGTTGACGAAATGATGCGCACCGTTGGCGCGAAACTGGCTGCGCATTTCGATCTTTCGATCTGTGCATTCGTCGAGATCGACGAAACGGCAGAACTAGCGGTCATCAATCATGACTGGCATCGTGACGACGTGCCGAGTCTGGTCGGCACCTATCGTCTGGCTGATTTTGTGGGAGAGCAGTTTATCCGGATAGCGCGTAGCGGAGAAGCTATCGTGGTGCGCGATACGGCAAACGACACGCGCACCACGGATGAGAAATTCGCGGCACTCAAAATCGCTTCTTTTATCTGCATGCCGCTACTGCGCGACCGGCAATGGCAATTTGCGTTATGCATCTATCAGTCGCAGCCTTACGCTTGGCGCGAGGACGAAATTGAACTCACGCGCGAGCTGACCGCGCGCATCTGGACGCGTCTTGAGCGCCTGCGCGCCGAAACCGCGCTGCGCGCGAACCAGCGTCGCTTGAACTACGCAATGGACTCTGCGCGGCTGACCTTTGTGGAGGTGGATCTCGAACGCAACAGCGCGTTGACCGCCGATAACTTTGCGGCAGTGATGGGATACAGCCCACCGCCAGAGCAGACTACCGATGTGTCTGTCGGCACCCGGCTGCTTCTCGAACATATCGTTCCTCAAGACCGCCAACGTGTACACGCTGCACTCGAAGAATTCATCGGCGGCAACCCGGTCGGCAAGATTGATTATCAGGTGCTTGGCGACGACCAGATCACGCGCTGGATAGAAAGCCGGTGGGCCATCGAACGAGGGGAGGAAGGGCGGCCGCTCAAATCCTTCGCGACCAACTTCGACATTACCGAGCGCAAGCACGCCGAAGCAGCGCTGCGGCTCAGCGAGGAGCGTTACCGCACTTTGTTCAACTCGATGGACGAGGGCTTTTGCCTCATCGATGTGATTTTCGACGAGCTTAATAAGCCAGTCGACTGGCAGTATGTGGACGTTAATCCCGCGTTCGAGAAACTTACCACCATGCAAGGCGCAGTGGGAAAACGGATACGCCAGATAGTCCCTGATCTCGAACAATATTGGTTTGATTGTTTCGGCAACGTCGCACTGACGGGCGAACCAGTTCGTTTTGTCAGCGAAGCGAAATCGTTGGAGCGCTGGTTTGATATCTACGCCTTTCGGCTTGGCGGGCCAGAGAGCAGGCAAATCGCTGTGCTATTTACCAACATTACTGAACGTATCAGGACGGCGGAAACGCTAAAGCAAAGCGAAGCGCGATTCCGTGCTCTGTTTGATCGCGGCCCGATGGCGATGTACTCGTGTGATGCATCCGGCAAGACGCTGGAATTTAACCGCGTCGCCGCGTCTCTTTGGGGCGTTGAGCCCACACTCAGCGATAACGACGAGCGGTTTCGTGGCTTGTTTAAATTTTATCTTCCCGACGGCACGCCGCTGTCCGAAGCTGAAACGCCGATGAGCAGAGTGCTCGACGGTAAACTTCCCGTTGTCCATGATATGCAAATTGCCTTCGAGCGGCCCGATGGCAGGCGCGTGACCGTTGTGACGAATATAGTGCCGCTGAAAAATGAATGTGGCGAGATTGTCGGTGCCATCAACTGCTTTTACGACATCACCGAACGCAGCGCGCTGGAACATAAAACGCACCAGCAAGCAGAGATGCTGGCCGACCTCAGCCGCCGCAAAGACGAATTTCTGGCGATGTTAAGTCATGAACTTCGCAATCCGCTCGCGCCCATTTCCAACGCGGTCCAGCTGTTGCGTCTGCAGAAAAATGACGACTCCATCCAGCAGAAGGCGCGCGGGATTATCGAACGCCAGGTGGGACAGCTAACCCATCTCATCGACGACCTGATGGAGGTATCACGCCTTACTACCGGCAGAATCCATCTGCACCAGGAACGCCTGGCGCTGGCCGGCATCGTTGAACACGCGGTAGAAACCGTACGCCCATTAATTGACCGACACCGCCATTCGCTCGTGCTGTTTTTGCAACCCGAGCCCATCTGGCTGCACGCCGACGCCGCCCGGCTGGAGCAGGTAATCGTGAATCTGCTCACCAACGCCGCCAAGTACACCGAGCGCTGCGGATCGATTTGGCTTACCATCGCACAGGAAGGCGATGAAGCTGTGTTGCGGGTGAAGGATACGGGCGTGGGTATCTCCTCCGCATTACTGCCGCACATTTTTGACCTCTTCACCCAGGCGGATAGAACACTGGATCGCTCGCAGGGCGGCCTTGGAATTGGCCTCAGTCTGGTGCAGCGACTGGTAGAAATGCACCGGGGCACCGTCTCCGTCAACAGCACTCTCGGCGAAGGCAGCGAATTCGTCGTGCGCCTGCCGGCGATACAAAATTCGGCACTAGTGCCGGCCTCTTCGCAGGCAACCAAACAGGCTGCCGGGCAGGATTTGCGGGTGCTGGTGGTTGAGGACAGTCCGGACGCCGCCGCGACGCTGACGATGCTGCTGGAACTATCCGGTCACGATGTTCAAACCACACACGATGGTCTGTCTGCGATAACAGCCGCGCTCAAATACCGGCCGCATGTGGTGCTGCTCGACATCGGCTTGCCGGGATTGAATGGCTTTGAGGTCGCCAAAAGGCTGCGTCAGCAGCCTTCGATGCAGAACGTCGTATTGGTGGCGATGACCGGCTATGGCGAACTGACCGCGCGGCAGCGTTCGCGGGAAGCCGGCTTTGATCACCACTTGGTCAAGCCAGCAGACTTTAGAAAAGTACAAGAAATATTGGTGAGCGTTTCGGCAAAGGCGACCAGTTGAGGCCAGATGCACCTTGCATTGCGACGCATGTTTTCACGATTCTGTGCGCATCAATGTCCGACCGCGCGCCGTCCTTGAGCCCGGTGATTAACTGACATTGATAAATTCCCTTGTCCCCATCTGCTGAAACATCAACAAGTCAATTTCAAAACGCGCCACGCTACCAGCAAAATAGACGTCAGTTAGCGTCGAGCGTGCGCCTGCCGTTCGCCTTTCCGGCATTAGAAATGCGTTGGTCATCAACGCGATTGCCTGTGTGATTTTTTGCTGCGCTATGCGCGGGATTTTCTGATAGCGATGGCCATGGCGCTGGGTTTCGCGGCGGTCCTGGATCCGATTACGCGCCGGCTGCGGGCCATTGGCGTTGCCGCTTCCATAGCCGCAGCATTAACGGACTGATTGCCATGTTCGCGATCGGTGGCCGCATTTATCTGGTTAGCGACGATTTCGCCGCAGCCATCGAAAAGCTCCCGGAATTATCGAAAAGCCTCAAGGACAAGATCAGAACCGAACAAACTGCAGCACCCAGTGTCGTCAAAAAACTCTCCGAGACCGCCAAAAACCTCGAAGACGCTGCCAGCTCATTAAGCGGGTCACAGCCTGCCACCAACAGACCTGTGCCTCGCGCTGAAACCATGGCGGAGCCGCGATCGAGTTGGCTGCGCGCGCAGGTGGCGACCGGCTCGACAACGTGGTTGCAAGTCATCGGGCAAATCTTACTGGCCTTGGCTCATCACCTATTTCATTCTGGCCTCGGGCTCCATGCTGCGCCGCAAGATGCTGTGCGCTTCGGGGCATCGCCACGGGCAGCGGGATTTGGTGAGGCGAATTCTGTCGCAATCCTGTGCGCAGGTACAGCTGTACGTCTTTATCATGCTGGTCACCAATGTAGCGGTTGTCCTGGCAGGATGGCCGGTTTTTTATTTCCGGGGATTTGAACAGCATGGCTTGTGGGCGCTATTTGCGGGCGTGGTGCATATCGTTCCATATGTTGGCGCCGCTGCCGTTGCAGCTGCGGCTGCGGTGGCTTCCTATCTGGGCAGCCCCGACATTCTCGATGCCGTTAATTCCGGCCTGATCGTGCTGGTGGTGGTGCCGCTGGTCGCGACGCTGCTTTCTACCTGGCTGCAACGCCGGACCGCGCGCATGCTGGGTGACTAAACCGATCCCGCCGCACATCAGGTGTGCACTGGCGCTGAAAACCTCGCAGACGCTCGACGATCGTTGAAGAAATATCCGCGACACCAACGGCGCGATTTGTAGGATTAGTACTACAACATTTTCGGAAAGAGTCGATTGGGTTTTAGGCATCTCAGCTTTAGCATCAGCTGGTCTTACAGCGCTGTAGTCGTTTCCAGACGCCTTTAGTCTTCACATCGCGTCGCACTTATGTAAACATTTCACCAACTGAATGAACACCGAGCGCAATGCAGCCAAGGTTAACCGCATACTGCCGCGTTATTTGCGTCGACCGAGCCCGACGAGAGCGCACTTTTTGCCGCAGAATTTGGACAATTTTTGGTTTATCTTGAGACTTGTCAAGAAAAAAATCCGCCTCCAGTTCCAACACGGGCCTCTTGAGTTCACGCGAGGCATGATTGGTAAAGAAAATGGCGACGTTGTCGTTGGCTTTGGGCGAGTGCCGGATGACGGATTGCTTCGATTGCGCCCGCTGCAGTTCTGTCGGCGCCGACAATGTTTATGTCACTGCAATTACCGATGAGCGCACTCAAGTTAATCGTGACTTGCAGCAAATTATCTAGATTGACTGCCATTAAAGGACGTGCCAGCATGAACTCACACAACCATGTTGCTGTGTACCCTGCGCAATGGTTGGGTGCGTGTTGATATGACAATCGCAAACGTGAATGAAGCGGAAATGCCTGATGAAAATGCGCTATCGGCTGCAGATTTGCGGCAGCTGATGAATGGCCTGCTCTCCGGACTTTCGCATGACCTGCGGACCCCACTGTCAACCATCAACGGTTGGTTATTTGTTCTTGAATCCGACCAGCTGGATGCCACCACAAAAAAACGCGCGCTGGATAAAATGCGCGCCAACATTGATGAACAGGTGAGGCTTATCGACGACGTACTGTTGCTGTCGCGCAGCATGACCGGCCATCTGGTGGTGGACAGCGCGCAGATCTCGCCGCTGGCGACGCTCAGCCTCGTGATGGAGAATTTGGGTGCAGTGGCTGCGGCGGCGTCAGTCAGTCTGCCCGCAGCCATAGTGAATGAAAGTGCGGAGGTCATGACCGACGGTCAACTGTTGCGACGCGTCTTAGAAATTTTATTTTTACATGCGCTCAAAACAACGCCAGCCGGCGGTGCGATTGCCACTACGTTAGCGACGCGAGAGGCGCACGTGGAAATTACGATTACCGATAATGGCAAAGGGGTTAGCCCGACTGAGATCCCCACCTTGTTCGACGCTTTTCGGCGCGTCGAAAACAAGTTTGGCAGTGCATATCCGGGCGCTGAGCGGAACTTGATGTTGGCAAGGACGCTGGTGGAGAGACTGCACGGACAATTGCACGCGAGTAGCCGCGGCCCCGGGCTGGGCACCACCTTCACCCTGCGTATGCCGGCGGTGAATGCGGGCATGGCGGCAGCCAGCGGTCACACCGGCCGGACAATCGAATAACACCCATCACCAGATCACAAACAACACTTCCCGGGAGATAAGTCATGAACGTCATCGAGCGAGAAATCATCACCGATAACGAAGTCATAATGTTATTGGCCGCGCTTACGGGCTTAAAAAAAGGCGACAGTTCAGTGCGCTTGCCGCTGGAATGGACGGGACTCAGTGGCAAACTCGCTGAAACGTTTAATGAGGTGGTCGAACTTAACGAGAATATGGCGCAGGAATTGTCGCGGTTGCGACAAACGGTGGGCAAGCAAGGCAAGTTGAAACAGCGCGCCTCATTGGGCGAGGTAAAGGGATTCTGGAAAGACTCGATTGGCTCGGTCAACGCACTGATCGATGACCTTGTCCACCCTACCAGCGAAACGGCGCGGGTAATCGGCGCGGTGGCGCAAGGCGATTTGTCGCAAACCATGGCTCTGGAAGTCGACGATCGGCCACTTGAAGGTGAGTTCCTGCGCACCGCGCAAACCATTAACAAAATGGTCGACCAGCTTGGATCATTTGCGTCAGAAGTCACACGCGTGGCGCGGGAAGTAGGTACCGAGGGCAAGCTTGGCGGGCAGGCCAAGGTCAAGGGCGTGGCGGGCACCTGGAAAGATTTGACCGACAGTGTTAACTCGATGGCCGGCAACCTTACCGGTCAGGTTCGTAACATTGCCGACGTGACGACGGCGGTGGCAAAAGGCGACTTGTCGAAAAAAATCACGGTCGACGTTAAAGGCGAATTCCTGGAGTTGAAAAACACCATCAATACCATGGTGGACCAGTTGCGGTCGTTTGCCTCGGAGGTGACGCGCGTGGCACGCGAAGTGGGCACGGAGGGAAAGCTCGGCGGCCAAGCCGTGGTCGAAGGGGTGTCCGGTACCTGGAAAGACTTGACCGACAGTGTTAACTCCATGGCCAGTAACCTGACTGCGCAAGTGCGCAACATCGCCGACGTAACGACGGCGGTGGCGCGGGGTGATTTGTCGCGCAAGATTGCGGTGGACGTCAAAGGCGAAATTCTTGAGCTGAAAAATACCGTCAACACCATGGTCGATCAGCTCAGTTCGTTTGCCGCTGAAGTGACGCGGGTGGCGCGCGAAGTGGGTACCGAGGGCAGACTCGGTGGCCAGGCGGATGTGCGGGGAGTGGCCGGCACCTGGAAGGACCTGACCGATAGCGTCAATTTCATGGCCAGTAACCTCACCTCGCAGGTGCGCAATATCGCGGACGTGACCACGGCCGTGGCGAGCGGCGACTTGTCGAAAAAAATTACGGTCGACGTAAAGGGCGAGATCTCGGAACTTAAAAACACCATCAATACCATGGTGGACCAATTGCGGTCGTTCGCAGCCGAGGTCACGCGGGTGGCGCGTGAAGTAGGTACCGAGGGCAGACTGGGCGGCCAGGCCGACGTACAGGGTGTGGCCGGCACGTGGAAGGATTTGACGGACTCCGTGAATTCCATGGCAAGTAACCTTACGGCGCAGGTGCGCAATATTGCGGACGTGACGACGGCGGTGGCCAAGGGTGATCTGTCGAAGAAAATTACGGTGGATGTCAAAGGAGAGATTCTTGAACTGAAAAATACCGTCAATACCATGGTCGACCAGCTGAGTTCGTTCGCCGCCGAGGTCACGCGCGTGGCGCGCGAAGTGGGCACCGAAGGACGTCTGGGCGGCCAGGCCGATGTGCAGGGTGTAGCCGGCACATGGAAAGACCTGACCGACAGTGTTAACTTCATGGCGGGAAACCTCACCGCACAGGTTCGTAACATTGCCGAGGTGACAACCGCCGTGGCCACGGGCGACCTGTCGAAGAAGATTGCCGTGGACGTGAAGGGCGAAATTCTGGAACTGAAGGACACCATCAATACCATGGTGGACCAGCTGCGGTCGTTCGCAGCCGAGGTCACACGCGTGGCGCGCGAAGTGGGTACCGAAGGCAAGCTCGGCGGGCAGGCCGACGTGCAAGGCGTGGCCGGGACCTGGAAAGACCTCACCGACAGCGTAAATTCGATGGCGAGCAACCTTACCGCGCAGGTGCGCAATATCGCAAATGTGACCACGGCCGTGGCCAAAGGCGATTTGTCAAAAAAGATCACGGTAGACGTGAAAGGCGAAATTCTGGAACTGAAGGACACCATCAACACGATGGTGGATCAGCTCAGCTCGTTTGCGGCCGAGGTTACGCGGGTGGCGCGAGAGGTGGGAACCGAGGGTCGCCTTGGCGGGCAGGCGCAGGTGCAAGGGGTGTCGGGTACCTGGAAAGATTTGACGGACAGCGTCAATTTCATGGCCGGCAATCTGACCGGCCAGGTACGAGGCATCGCAAAAGTGGTCACTGCGGTGGCCGACGGCGACCTGAAACAGAAGTTGACTGTCGAAGCCAAGGGCGAAATCGCTGCGTTGGCCGACACCATCAACGGCATGATCAACACACTCGCCATCTTTGCTGAACAGGTGACCAGCGTGGCGCGCGAAGTGGGGGTGGAAGGAAAGCTCGGCGGACAGGCCAAGGTGCCGGGCGCCTCTGGCACGTGGAAGGGCCTCACGGAAAACGTTAATCAGCTCGCAGAGAATCTGACCACCCAAGTGCGCGCCATTGCCGAAGTGGCGACGGCCGTCACGCAGGGTGACTTGACGCGGTCGATTACGGTGCAGGCGCAAGGTGAAGTGGCGGCGCTGAAGGACACCATCAATGAGATGATCCGCAACCTCAAAGACACCACGCACAAAAATACCGAGCAGGACTGGCTGAAAACCAACCTGGCCAAATTCAGCCGGATGCTGCAAGGACAGAAAGCGCTGGAGGCGGTCGGTGGGCTGATTCTGTCTGAACTTGCACCGGTGGTGGCTGCGCAACACGCCGAATTCTACATTTTTGATCTTGTCGACGACCAACCCAGCCTGATACTTCTCGCCAGCTACGCGTCCAAAGGCCGCGGCGCGCATGGCAAACGGATGGATATCGGGGAAGGTCTGGTAGGCCAATGCGCCATTGAGAAACAAAAAATACTGTTGTCCAACGTGCCCAAAGACTACATGCGTATTTCGTCTGGTTTGGGCGGCAGCGTGCCAAGCAACATCCTGGTTCTACCGATCATTTTTGAAAGTCAGATCAAAGGCGTTATTGAGCTCGCCTCATTCGAGGGCTTCAGCGACACGCATCAGGCGTTCCTCGAACAACTGATGGAAAGTATCGGCATCGTGATCAATACCATTAAGGCAAACACGCGCACGGAAGACTTGCTGACACAGTCGCAATCTCTCGCGCAGGAATTGCAAAGCCGCCAGCAGGAACTGCAACAGACCAACGAAGAACTGCAGGAAAAAGCCCGCTTGCTGGCGCACCAGAACCAGGAGGTGGAGCGCAAGAATCAGGAAGTCGAACAGGCGCGCCAGGCGCTGGAAGAAAAGGCCCGCCAACTTGCACTTACCTCGAAATACAAGTCTGAATTCCTTGCCAATATGTCGCATGAACTGCGCACCCCGCTCAATAGCCTGCTGATTCTTTCCGACCAGTTGTGCGTGAATTCGGAGCGCAATCTCACCACCAAACAAGTGGATTTTGCCAAGACCATCCACTCCTCAGGTAATGACCTGCTGATGCTGATCAACGATATTCTGGATTTGTCCAAGATCGAATCTGGTACGGTGGCGGTGGAAGTCGGCGAACTGCACATGGACGATCTGAGCGGCTATGTGGAACGTACGTTCCGCCACGTCGCCGAATCCAAGCATGTGCAGTTCTCGATTTATCTCGATCCGCGCTTGCCGCAGTCGATGTTTACGGATTCGAAACGCCTGCAACAGATTATCAAGAATCTTTTGTCCAATGCCTTTAAATTTACCCATCAAGGCGGTGTCACGCTGACCATTCAGCCGGCGACCGCTGGCTGGGCGCTGGACAATGAGGAATTGAATCGTGCACCTGAAGTACTGGCGTTTTCGGTTACCGATACCGGTATCGGCATTCCGGCCGACAAGCAGCAGATTATCTTCGAAGCATTCCAGCAGGCCGACGGCAGTACCAGCCGCAAATATGGCGGCACTGGCCTGGGACTAGCGATTAGCCGCGAATTGTCGCGTCTGCTGCATGGTGAAATCCGGCTCGCCAGCCATCCCAACAAGGGCAGCGAATTTACGCTTTATTTACCGCATACCTTTCTCGCAGCACGCGTTTCTCGCAAGCCCGGCGATTCCGCGGCCGCCATCGCCATTGCTGCCATCCAGGCGGCCAAGCATGCCACCGATCGTTTTGAACCCCGTCAGGCGGTAGTGCTGGAGATCCCTGAACCGGATCCGGCAGCGTTGGTCAACGAGGCGGGGGACGACCGGGACAGCATCCAGCCAGGCGACCGGGTATTGCTGATTGTGGAAAATGACCTGGGATTTGCGCGGGTTCTGCTGGATACGGCGCGGCAAACCGGCTTCAAGGGTCTGGTGACGTCGATGGGAGCGGCGGCCCTTACCATGGTGCAAAAATATCAGCCGTCCGCCATTACGCTCGATATTAGCCTCACTGACATCGACGGGTGGCGAGTGCTGGCGCGGCTGAAAAGCGACGTTACCACCCGCCATATCCCGGTTTACGTCATCTCAACCGAAGATGCACGCGAACGCACGCTGCAGTCCGGGGCAAAAGACTTTGTCGCCAAGCCGATCCAGACTAAACAAGTGTTGAACGCACTGCTGGAGGACATAAATGCCTATCTGAGCAAGCGCGCCAAATACGTATTGATATTCGACGAGAAACCCGCCGCACTCAAGAAAACCAGTGAATACCTGGAGGGTTTACCGCAGCTGCAAATCGTCTCCGCGCAATACATGGACCAAGTACAAGATGCCCTCCGCGCGCAGGCTTTCGATTGCATCGTGCTGGGCAACACTGAGTCAGGTGAGCTACTCGACAACCTCTCGCGGCACATTCAGGAATCACCACTTAATGGCGGTACACCGATTATCCTGTTGCGCGAATCTTCTGCTGAAGCCGATGATGAAGCCAGCATGATCCTCGCGCGTCACCCCATGTCCCGCCAGGCACAATCGCTGGAGCGGATACTCGATCAGGTGACGATGCTGTTGCACCACGGGGTTAACGGTTTGACTGAGCGCCACCGCAATGTGCTTAACGACATATACCAGTCGAACAAGCCGTTGGTCGGAAAAAAAGTACTCATCGTCGATGATGACATTCGCAATATTTTTGCGCTGTCTTCGGTTCTCGAAGAGTACGATATGCTGATCGACTCCGCAGACAACGGGCGCGATGCGATCAATCTGCTGAAGAATCGAACGGACATTGACATCGTGCTGATGGACATCATGATGCCGGAGATGGACGGGATCGCCACCATGAAAGAAATCCGCAAAATTGAAAGCTGCAGAAAGCTGCCCATTGTGGCGGTGACCGCCAAGGCCATGAAGGGTGACCGTGAACGTTGTATTGAAGCGGGCGCATGGGACTACTTGTCGAAACCGGTGGAACGCGCGCAGTTGCTCAACGTATTGCGTGCATGGCTGCGCCGCTAGCACCAATGCCCTGCCTGTCAACTAACCACTTGGAAATTGAATGAATACCCGCGCTGAATCTGTCTCCATAAGCGCCGCCGTGCCCAACGATGGCCGGGCCAATATTCTTATCGTCGATGATCGACCCGACAAGCTGCTGGTGTTTAAAACCATACTTGAGGATCTCGATCAAAACATTGTTACCCTGCAGTCAGGCGAAGCCGCATTACGCTGGCTGCTGGACAACGAATGCGCTGTCATGCTGCTCGATGTAAACATGCCTGGCATGGATGGATTTGAAACAGCGCAGTTGATCAGGGGACGGCGCCGCTCGGCACACATGCCGATCATCTTCATCACCGCCCATGCCGACGAAATGCATACGGCGAAAGGCTATTCACTCGGCGCGGTGGACTACCTGCCTTCTCCTGCGGTGCCAAACGTGCTGCGCAGCAAGGTCATGGTATTCGTACAGCTTTTCAATATGACCCGGCAAATTAAACGTCAGGCAGACGAGCACGTGAATCTGGCGCGAGAACAGGCGGCACGCGCGGCGGCCGAGGAATTGACGCGCCGTGCCAGCTTCCTGGCCGAGGCAAGCAAGATTCTCATCAGTTCACTGGATGTCAATTCCCTGATGGTCGGCGCAACCCGTCTGGTGGTGCCGATGCTCGCCGACTTTAGTGCCATTACGCTCATCGATGGCGACGGCACGTTGGTACGCACGGCGGGCGGACATGAATGGAACCTCGACAAAATGCGGGATTCGATTATTCAGGATCCGCGGTGGGCGGCAGCTGCAGACTTGGTGCTCGAGACCGGGCAGCCGAAAATCATCGATAACCTTTCGTTGCGGCCCCCGCCTGCCAAAGGCCCCGCTGCGCACGGCGGCACCGGCGCGGCGGGCGAACGCTGGCCGGTGGAACACCTGGCGATGTTCCCGCTGCTGGCGCGGGGCAAGACTTACGGCGTACTGGCATTGGCGCTGGGGCCGTCGGCAAGGCGCTTTGGCAGCGCCGATATCGAGCTCGCCACCGACGTCGCGACGCGGGTGGCGATCGCGCTGGATAATTGTCTGCTGTTCAGGGAAATACAGGAAGGCGATCAACGCAAAAATGAGTTTCTGGCCACCTTGTCGCATGAGTTGCGTAACCCACTCGCGCCGATGCGCACTGCCATTCATGCGCTCCATCTGTCGGGACAATGGCCTGCCGGTGCACAGGACCTTCGCGAAATGCTTGAACGACAGTTAGGGCACATCACGCATCTGGTGGATGATCTGCTCGATGTGGCGCGAATTCGCCAAGGCAAAATCCAATTGCGCAAAGATCGCACCGATCTCGTCACCGTGGTCAAGGATGCACTGGCGACGTGTCGCACGACGCTCGAGGGCGCCGGCCATCAACTGGTGGTTATGCTGCCGACCGAAAGCATGATCATGCATGGCGACCACGTTCGCTTGCAGCAGATTTTCGAAAACCTGCTGTTTAATGCCGGGAAATATACCGATCCAGGCGGACGCATTGAAGTTAAACTGGCGCGCATCGGCAACGAGGCGGTATTTCGCGTTGCCGATAGCGGCGTGGGAATCGCACCCGACATGATGACGAGAATCTGGGAAATGTTTGCGCAGGTCGATGCATCTTCAGATCGCGCCCGTCATGGATTGGGAATCGGACTGGCGCTGGCAAAAAAACTGGTGCATTTGCACGGTGGCGAGATCCATGCTTCCAGCGAAGGTCTTGGCAAAGGCAGTGAATTTATTGTACGCATACCCCTGATGGACGCGGCGGCGCAGGCTGATGAATCCGCAGCTGTGGATAACACCCAACCTGTGCTGGCGGCTGCGGCGTGGCGCATCCTGGTGGTTGACGACAACGCAGATGCCGCCGAGTCGATGGCAATTTTGCTCGGCGTTTATGGCCACACGGTAGAAATTGCCTACGACGGTCCGTCAGCGCTTCAAATGGTGCAATCATTCAAGCCGGACCTGGTTTTTCTGGATATTGGATTGCCCGGCATGAATGGCTATGAAGTGGCGCATCGAATTCGCGATGAACTTCGAATGAGCCACGTCAAACTCATTGCTTTAAGCGGCTATGGCACAGAAAACGATCAGTTGCGCTCGAAGGAGTCGGGCTTTGACCGGCATCTGGTGAAGCCGGTTGATCCTCGGACGCTGCCCGGGATCATTGCGGCAGCTTTACCGGGTTAATATTTCGGCGACCTGAGACAAACTGCCGGGATGCGCCCGAAAATCTATCGGACAAACCATATCCGGGAAATTCATTTAAATTACCGGTAATGAATTGTCAAGTTCGACACGCGGCGGAGGCTGAATGCAGCGCTGCCTGTTTGCCATAGATCGAATCGGGCGGGTCTGCGGCGCTGCTGTGCGAGTTGTAATCGGGTTGGTCACACCGGCAATAGCCTTCAAGTTAAATCAGGGCTTGATAAATTTCAGCACGAATTCATCTTTCGGCATCGGTGGGTTCGGCGTGTTTTTGTCGCGTGGATCATCTGCATTGCGAAGAAATTGTCCGGCGGCAACCAGTTTGAAGCCGGCAGTTTCGACCTCTCGACGCAAGTAAGCTTCCTCCATCCGATGAAGGGTGCTCGCTTCTGAAATGCCACTGCCTGGACGCCCCGCGTGATCGGCGATGACGTACATGCCACCAGGCTTCAATGCATCGAATATCGCCTTGTTCATCATCCTCCGATCAATGGGCTGGTAAACGAGGTCGTGATAGTTGAACATCAGGGTGACAAGATCCAGCGCGTTTGACGACACTGCGGCGGGCACCGGATTGTCATATTTTTGCTCCACCGCGATGATGTTGCTTAAAGCGGGATTTTTCGCGCGCTCGGCCAGCATCTGCGCAGAGGTGGGGCGAGGGGACGGTACCGAAACCGCTGTCGTTGAAGTTGAGGGCGTGGTCGGCGCAACGCTCAGATTGGGATGGCTGTTGCCTTCCGGCGCCGCAGGCTTAACTGGTGCCTGTTCCGGATTGCGCGGGGCACTCTGTCCGTATACCCGTCCGCCAGAACCAACGGCTCGCGCGATAAGCTCGGTGGTGTATCCGCCGCCCGCCACCACATCCAGCGCCACCATGCCAGGACGAATACCAATGAAGCCAAGCATTTCGGCCGGCTTTCTGCGCAGGTCGTTAGTGCGGTCAGCTTCACGGCGATCCGGACTCGCGATAATTTCGGCAATACGACCTGCAGAAATCGGTAGCGGTAAAGAGGGTGTATTAGTGGCGCAGGACGCGAGCGACAGTGAGACCACAGCAAATGCGGCCATGATGCCGCGCCGACTTAAGGTAACTGTTAATGGATGGCTAGGATTCATTATTGATATTTTCATAACGTGGTGTATTGCCGGGCGCGTCGATGGTCTTCATAACCGCAAATCATGGACGCCATTAATGAAGCATTGATTCGTCAAACCTATCCCTGCATCCGTATCAATCGTGCCGCTTCCTCCATGCGGGTGTCCTCGATTTCCCGCAGCACGCTGTCCATGTCCACCGCCTTTTGTTTGCGCTCGTAACGGCCGGTTAATATAACATCGGGCTTGAGCGTACCGGCTTCATAGTGTGACCATATCTCACGCCCGTATTGAGTTTTGAGCACCTCAGGCGCAAACCGACCGAAGTAATTGCGCAGATTTGCCACGTCGCGTTCCAACATGGCCTGCGCGTGGTTGTTGCCGGCGGCATCGACTGCCTGCGGCAGATCGATGATCACGGGACCGTCGCCGCCGACCAAAATATTGAATTCACTCAGGTCGCCGTGGATCACGCCAGCGCAAAGCATGCGCACCACTTCACCGATTAGCGCGTGGTGAAATTTAATGGCTATTGCGGGGGCGAACTCGACGTCATTCAATCTCGGTGCCGCATTGCCGTCGAGGTCGGTTACCAACTCCATCAGCAGCACACCTTCGTGAAAATTGTACGGCTTTGGAACGCGCACCCCTGCTGCTGCCAGTCGATAAAGTGCGTCCACTTCGGCGTTTTGCCATGCGCTTTCCTGCGCCTGCCGCCCAAAGCGCGTGCCTTTTGCCATGGCACGGGCCTGACGCGTATTCTTCGTTTTGCGGTTTTCGGTATAGTCGACCGCTTGACGAAAAGCACGCTTGTTGGCTTCTTTATAAACCTTGGCGCAGCGTGTTTCCTCCCCGCAACGCACTACGAAGACCATCGCTTCCTTGCCGCTCATCAACTGGCGGACCACGCCGTCAATCAGTCCGTCCTCAAGCAACGGTTTAAGTCTCTGGGGTATTTTCATACCGCCATTTTAAATTGGAATTACCGCCGCAGACAGCGGACCGTATCAAGGCCTTTGCTGGCGGCTTTTAAAAACAAGGAGTCCCTACCTGGATCCGCGGAACGCACACCGACGGTTGGCTGCAGTCGCGGTAGCCGGTTGTCCCGCCGGATAGGCGACAAAATTACTTGCGCATTCCAGCAAAGCGCCCCGTAACAGTGTCACACGCACTGTCGCTCGACAGATATCGTCCACTGAAACTCTGGATGCTGGCTTCGAGTTCGAAGGCGTCATATGTACCGCTCATACCGCCGCCACAGGTATAAGTACCCTGTGACCTGCCGAGCCGGCCTGTTTGTGTGTAATTTCCCACATAATTACAAGTGCTGCCGTCGCCCTTACGCGCGGTCATGCTAAACGTAGTGGGCGTATTCGTTACAGTTAAGTCAACGATGGCATTAGTTTCGCCATTGCCAGCAGGATTTTTGCAACCGGATTCAATTTGTTTAATGCCGCCCATGTAACCACCGGAAAGGTCGTTGTGGCGGAAGGTTTGTCGGGTAACGACCTTATAAACGACCACGCCGTCTATGGTATAGGAGAGGATTGCACTATCCAGAGACGCCGTAAAGGTAACCGTGCCAGCGTTGCGTCCGCTTACATTGGCCGGATTAAAGGCCGCGCCGTACCAGGGACCGCTGAATTCGTACATATTGCCGGCAAATATCAGCGCCCCCTGCGTGTTCTGGCCAACATTGGTCGTCTGACCGGTGAACCACGATACGCGGCCATTGGCGCCATAAATGAAAAATGTCAGGAACACTACATCTCGTTGATGATTTACATTCACGCCCCAGCCTGGCTCACTTTCATTCCACCAGGTGTCGGATAAATCCGAAGTAACGGTATTGGCAAACGCGGCACCACTAAAAAATATCGCCGCAACCAACAGCCATTTTTTTAACATATTCATTTTTTGTCCCCCATCAGTGTCTGCACTGGCGCATGCGTCCCGTTGGCATTTATTTAGGGCAATATCTCCTGGTCAGCAAAACAGAGATTACCGCCATACCACCGTAGGGGACGTAGGAGCAACGGCACTTAAGCTGTCAGAATGGGCTGTAATTGAAAACTGTCAAATTGGAGGCGGCAGCGCTCGTGAGCGCGTATGGCAAGACGCACGTCGCGGTCGGGAGTTCAAACCGCTTTGAGGGGTATTAGCGCAAAACCTTGCGAAACGCCCGCATCATGATTTTTCCGAACAAGGCACTATTACGTATGGTTCCGACATAGTTGGCTTGCTGATCTTGCAACCATTCCAGCATGTAGGTGCCCGAGGTAGCTACCGGCAACTCCAGTCGCGCCTCGCGGTCAGACCCGTCCTGTTGAATTTTCATTCCGTATTTATGCGCCAAGTGCATCATGGCAGCGTTCTGATTTAAACAGCGTACCAGAACCACCCGCACGCAACGGTTGCGCAGATGCATCACTGCGCGCTCAAACAGTGCGTTTCCAATCCCCTGCCCGCGCGCTGCCGCGATGACCGACAGACCCAACTCAGCCTCGTTAGGCTGGACGGCAATGTGCACCACGCCGAGAATTCGCTGCATGTCGTCGGCCACCGCGTAGATTTCATCACGCTCGAAATCAATGCCATCAACGTAGCGGATTGCCGCACTGTCGTTCAGCGAAGAACCAAAGCGCAAATGGCGGTCTGCGCCATCCAGTTGCAAGAAATGTGTTCGCAAGCGCTCTCGGTGGTTGTTCCCCAATCGCGTTGCAAAAAAAATTGCGTTAGTGCTCATGCAGTCTCCTTGTGGGTGACCCTGACATGTTTCAGGATAAGTGTGACAAAGCAAAGTAAATGCCGGATTTCGCGCCATCAAATTATCTAATGGGCGGCATAAGCGCGGCCGATTTGCAGTGTGTATGGTGAGGGCTCGACAACTGAATAAAGCCACGCGCCATCGTTGTGCCCGCGCGGGTGGTTGCCAAACACGTCACCACCTCGACGAACCAGAGTGTGCGCTTGAAATCATTTAAGCGCTGTGCGGTAGCGCACCCAGGATCATGTTTATCGGCAAGTTTTATCAAATAAATAACGCCATCGCGTCAGATGTTGTCGACCGCGTGCAGGGCCTCAAGCACGGGTCTGGCGGCTAAAAGCAAAATATTTAACGGCGAACATGCAGCACCGGCGCGGCGCCGGAAGAGAAAGTGCCGGAATCAGCCCGTCAATAGGCGTTTTACACCTGTGCGCAGGGTGTGATCCGTGCCTTCCAGCGCGTGTTTTCTCCGTCGCCGCCAGCGGAAACAACGAAGCTACACCCCAGTTTGAGCCGTCAAAGGCTGCAAATTGCCCAATAACGTCGGGATCAACTCCGACACAGTCGGATGTATATGCATGGCGCGCTGAATCACGCTGCAGGGCGCATCAGCTGACATCACATCAAGTATGCAGTGAATGGCTTCGTCAGCTTCGATTCCCAGCAGTGTCGCGCCAAGAATTTTTTTGGACGCGGCATCGACCAGAATACGCATGAATCCTTCGGTTTCGCCGCGTTCACGCGCCCGCCCCACGCGTGTCATCATCATCTTGCCGATCAGCACCTTTTTACCCGTTTTTTGCATCCAGGTTTGCGCTTCGCGGGTATTCATTCCCACGCGCGCGAGCGGCGGATCCGTGAACAGCGCGTAGCAGGGTATGCGGTCTTTCAGCGAGCGGCGTGATGCGCCGCTAGCCAGGTCCAGCAAATTGGCGGCAACGATTTCAAAATCGTTGTAAGCGGTGTGGGTAAATGCGCCGCGACCGTTGGCGTCGCCGAGCGCCCAGATACCGGGCACATTAGTGCAAAGCTGATCATCGACTTCGATGTAACCACGTTCGTTGGTTTTGACGCCTGCCCGGTCGAGACCGAGGTCGTCGGTGTTCGGCACCCTGCCCACCGCGACCAACAAGTGAGAGCAGGCAACTGCCTGCGAGCCATTGCCGGCGGACGAAACGACAACGCCGCCGTCGCGCTTGGCAACGTTTAAATTCCCTGCGCTGAGCCAAAATGCGATGCCTTCCTGCTGCAAAATATTTTGTAACGCCGTCGATACTTCCGGGTCCTCGCGGCCAACGATGCGCGGGCCGCTTTCCAGCACCGTCACGCGGCTGCCGAAGCGTTTGTACATCTGCGCGAATTCGAGTCCGATGTAGCTGCCGCCGATGATGACGAGATGTTCCGGCAGGTAATTGATTTCCATCATGCTGACGTTGGTCAAGTAGTCAACGTCAGCAAGTCCCGGGATGTCGGGGACCATGGCACGTGCCCCGACATTGACAAAAATTTTATCGGCCGTTAGCAAATCACCGTTGACCAGTACCGTCTGCGCACTGGCAAAGCGCCCGTGACCTTCGATCACGGTGAGATTGGCGGTGTCCTTTAACCAATTGATGACACCAAGACTTGCGTGGCTGACCACGGCGTCCTTGCGCGCCTTGACCTTGGCCATGTCGACGCGGACTTCTCCCTCAATAATCACACCGTAATCAGCAGCGCGGCGCGCGACATGCGCCGCGCGCGCACTGGCGATCAGCGTTTTGGTGGGGACGCAGCCGACATTGACACAGGTGCCGCCGAAAAATTTGCGCTCGATAATGGCGGTTTTATGTCCTGCGGCCGCCAGCGCGACGGCAAGCGCGGGCCCTGCTTGGCCGCTGCCAATAACGATAGCGTCAAATTTGATGTTCATCTTGAATCCTTATTGTGCATTTAGATTTTTGTCCTCGGGCCGATCCTGGTCGTTTAATGCGGGCCGCGCCGGCGCAGCAGATGCCTGCGCTGAACGCTGACCGCGACAGCATAATACAATGCCTCGCGGTAGCGAATTACCCGCACATTTCCGCACTTTTTCAGCTTCACTCGCGTAAACTATGCAGTCCCCAATATCCTGATTTTTTTCGTCACCTCGCAAGGCATCAACCACCATGGCACAGTACGTATACACCATGAATCGCGTGGGCAAGATTGTTCCGCCCAAACGCCAGATTCTCAAAAATATTTCGCTCTCTTTTTTCCCCGGCGCCAAGATCGGCGTGTTGGGTGTGAACGGCTCCGGCAAGTCCACCCTGCTTAAAATCATGGCGGGCCTGGACAAGGAAATCGAGGGTGAAGCGGTGCCGATGCCGGGCATCAAAATTGGTTATCTGCCGCAGGAGCCGCAGTTGAATCCCGACCAAACCGTGCGCCAATCGGTCGAGGAAGGTATTGGCGGGGTGTTGCAGGCAAAAGCACGGCTTGACCAAGTGTATGCGGCCTACGCCGAAGAAGGCGCTGATTTCGACGCCCTGGCAACCGAGCAGGCGCGATTAGAGGCAATCATCAACGCCGAGGGCGGTGACAACACCGATACCCAGCTTGAGATCGCCGCAGACGCATTGCGCTTGCCGCCGTGGGACGCGGTAATCGGCAAATTATCAGGCGGCGAAAAACGCCGCGTGGCGCTGTGCCGCTTGTTGCTTTCGAAACCCGACATGTTGCTGCTCGATGAGCCCACCAACCACCTAGACGCGGAGAGCGTGGAATGGCTTGAGCAATTCCTGCAGAAATTCCCCGGCACCGTGGTTGGCATCACCCATGATCGCTACTTTCTGGACAATGCCGTGCAGTGGATCCTGGAGCTGGATCGCGGCACCGGCATTCCTTATGAAGGCAATTACAGTTCATGGCTTGAACAAAAATCGGATCGGTTAAAGAAGGAAGAATCGAGTGAGTCGGCGCGCCAGCGGACGTTAAAAAAAGAACTCGACTGGGTACGGCAGAATCCGAAGGGCCGCCAGGCGAAATCCAAAGCGCGCATGACGCGTTTCGAAGAACTATCCAGCTACGAATATCAAAAGCGCAACGAAACCCAGGAAATCTTTGTGCCGGTTGCCGAGCGTCTTGGCAATGAAGTGATCGAATTCGTGGGCGTGACGAAGTCTTTCGGCGATCGGGTGCTGATCGATAACCTTTCCTTCCGCGTGCCGCCTGGAGCTATTGTTGGCGTGATCGGCCCCAACGGCGCGGGTAAATCGACGCTGTTCAAACTGATCCAGGGTGTCGAGAAAGCCGATAGCGGTGAAGTGAAAATCGGCCCGACGGTCAATCTCGCCTTTGTCGATCAGTCGCGTGATTCGCTACCGAACGACAAGACAGTTTGGGAAGCGATTTCCGGTGGTGCTGACATTCTTACCATCGGCAAATTTGAAATGCAGTCGCGCGCTTATATCGGCCGGTTTAACTTCAAAGGTGGCGACCAGCAAAAGCTGGTGGGCAATCTTTCCGGTGGAGAGCGCGGACGCCTGCATCTGGCTTACACGCTGCTCAAGGGCGCAAACGTATTGCTGCTCGACGAACCGTCCAATGATCTGGACGTGGAAACATTGCGGTCCCTCGAAGATGCGCTGCAGGAATTCGGCGGCTCGATCATGGTGGTTTCACACGATCGCTGGTTTCTTGATCGCATCGCGACGCATATCCTCGCCTGTGAAGGCGATTCGCAATGGGTGTTCTACGACGGCAATTACAACGAGTATGAGAATGACAAATTGCGCAGGCTGGGTGAAGAAGGTGCGCGGCCGAAGCGGGTGCGCTATAAAGCATTGAAGTAGCAATCACCAGCGCTGGCGCGGGCCTTGGAAACATTTAGGCCTGTAAGACCCGCCAACTGGCGATCTGCGTGCAGGTCAGTCCTGAATCCACGGCAGCCCGGCCTTGCGCCAGCCTCCGCTATTGCCGCGCTGTCCATGTAGGTCCAGATCGCCCTCAAATCCTTCGGCAATATTGAATGCGTTAGTAAATCCCGCTGCCGCCGCCGCGATCGCAGCCGAATGTGATCTGATCCCGCTGCGACATAAAAACAACACCACGTCTTCAGCAGAACATTGGCCGTGAAGTTCAGGCAGAAAACTGGAATTTATTGCGCCACCAATCGAAAGCTGCCACGGGATTAACACCGTGCCGGCAATGCGACCGACATATTGATATTCGAGGCGCGAACGTACATCGATAATTTTTGCCCGGTGTGTGGAAAACAATCGATACGCCTCATGCGGTGTCACCTCACCGGCATACGGCAATGCGGATTCGCTGGACCACGCGGTCATGGTTTTTTTAACTCCCCGTCAGCCGGAAATTCATGGCACACAATCCAATAGCCAAATGTGCTGCAGATCGCGCCGGACCGACCGCCTCCCTGTGCAAGCATTATTAATTTCGTCATCGCGATGGGTTACGCTGCTGGACATACGGTACTGGCAACTGAACGCCGGGCGGCTGCGCGCTTGCGCTGCCCACAACCGGTACCGCGAATACCGCGCCGATACAAAGTACGGCCGGCCCTTCAAGATTGAGAGCGGATGCCCGCAGACCCGCCAGACTGGTAAAAATGCGCCGCTCATTGGCAAGCGTTGCGTTTTCCACTATCGCCACCGGCGTGCTGGCGGCTTTGCCGGCCGCGATCAGTGCCTGGGCGATCTGCGGCGCTTGACCTGCGGCCATGTATAGCACCGCCGTATCTGCGGCGGCGACACTGTCCAACCAGTCGCTGCGAACTTCATTTGGCCCAATGCGTGGCGTCGCCACGGTGACACTGCGGGCCATCCCCCGCCGCGTGAGCGAGATGCCCAATTGCGCGCTCGCGGCAAGCGCGGCAGTGATGCCGGGAACCACCTCGAAGGCAATACCGGCACCAGCCAACGCGTCGATTTCTTCCTGTGCACGACCGAAAATCATCGGGTCGCCACCTTTCAATCGCACCACGATTTCATATTTCGACGCGGCTTCCACCAGATTACGGTTAATGAAGCGCTGGTCGGTGGAAATTTTTCCCACCCGTTTGCCGACCGCAATTTTTTTTGCCAACACCGCCAGTGCCACGATTTCCGGATGCACCAGCGCGTCATAAAACACGATGTCGGCTTGCGCCAATAATCGCGCCGCGCGCAGCGTCAGCAGATCTGGCGCGCCCGGACCCGCACCGACCAGATAGACCTTGCTCATTGCCCGCCCTCGTCAACAATCATGCCGCCCGCCACGGTCTCATTGCTGACTTCATCAATCAGGATGAAACTGCCGGTGGCACGCGCTACGCTATACGCATCAATCATCAACGGCCGCACGGTTTTCAGGCGCACGGGGCCGATGTCGTTGCGCTGGAACGCGGTGACGCCGGATTCGCGTTCCAGCGTGTTGACATCCAGCGTGAAATCAATCGCTTCAAACGCGGCGCGCACCGATTGGGTCGCCTGCCTGATCAAATATTTTCGCTGGATGTCCAGCGGCTTGGTGCCAAGCCACGCGGGATTGACAGTGCTCTGGCTGGTCACGCGCGGCAGCATGCCAATGTCGGCAATCATGTCGCCGCGCGAAATATCGATCTGCCGATCCAGCACCAGCGTTACTGACTGCGGTGCGGAAGCGGTGCGCAGGCTGTCGTGGTGCGGCACGATATCCGCACTAGCCAAACGGGTGCCCATCAAAAATATCCTTCTTTTTTGCGCAGTTTCATGGGCGCGTCTGACGTTTGATCGTCG
>JAYVKG010000112.1:0-4088 GCA_043768625.1 Betaproteobacteria bacterium | reverse complement strand
GGTATTGATGCGATCTACGTTTATCTGCGCGACGAGTATCACGCCTGCCGTAATTTGCTCGAAGCCGAACTTGCCAAGTTAAATGCGAATCCCCCCGGTGAAGTAAAGTTACCGTTGATTGAATTACGCCGTGGTGCTGGAGCCTACATTTGCGGTGAAGAGTCGGCCATGATCGAATCTATCGAAGGCAATCGCGGCATGCCGCGTCTGCGGCCGCCGTATGTTGCGCAAGTAGGATTGTTCAATCGCCCGACGCTGGAACACAACTTCGAAACGCTGTACTGGGTGCGCGACATTCTTGAAAAAGGCGCGGCCTGGTTTGCCGATCAGGGGCGTAACGGGCGTAAGGGATTGCGTTCTTTTTCCGTATCGGGCCGGGTAAAAAATCCTGGCGTAAAACTGGCGCCCGCCGGCATCACGGTCAAACAGTTGATTGAGGAATTTTGCGGCGGGATGCCGGATGGACACACGTTTTACGCCTACCTGCCAGGGGGTGCCTCGGGCGGCATTTTGCCTGCCAGCATGAGCGATATCCCGCTAGATTTCGATACCTTGCAGCCGCACGGCTGTTTCATTGGCTCGGCGGCAGTGGTGATCTTGTCGAACCATGACAAGGCGCGGGACGCGGCGCTGAACCTGATGAAATTTTTTGAACACGAAAGCTGCGGGCAATGCACGCCGTGCCGTGTTGGCACCGAAAAAGCGGTTCACCTGCTCAAAGAATCAAAATGGCGAACCGGCTTGCTGGAGGAGTTGTCACAGGTGATGGTGGATGCGTCGATTTGCGGGTTGGGGCAGGCCGCACCGAACCCGGTTCGCTGTGTCATTAAATATTTTCCGCACGAAATCTGAGGCGATGCCATGAACGCCATGAACGAACCCATCATCCGTGCCGAACAGGTCGAATTCACGCTCGATGGGCAAAAAATTACCGCCCCCGCCGATCAGCTGCTGATTGAGATCGCCGCGCAACACGGTATTGACATCCCGCGGCTTTGCTACCTGCCCGGCTATCGTCCGGACGGCAACTGCCGTGCCTGCGTGGTGGAAATCAACGGCGAACGGGTATTGGCGCCGTCATGTTGCCGCACACCGGTCAGCGGCATGGAAGTAACCACCAGTTCGCCACGCGCAAAAGCATCTCAAAAGATGGTGCTTGAACTCCTCACCACCGATGCGCCACCGAAAAATTACAAACCCGGTGCCAACGAGTTGACGCGGTGGGCTGAAAAGTTCGGTGTCACGACATCCCGTTTCAAACCGCGCCTGCAGCCGAATGCGGATTTTTCGCACCCTGCCATGACGGTCAATCTCGATGCCTGCATCCAGTGTACGCGCTGCGTGCGGGCCTGCCGAGAAGAGCAGGTGAACGACGTGATTGGCTATGCGTTCCGCGGCGCGCAGTCAAAAATCGTTTTTGACTTCGACGATCCGATGGGTGCTTCCACCTGCGTGGCCTGCGGTGAATGTGTGCAGGCCTGCCCGACCGGTGCGCTGGCCCCAGCCAAACAGGCCTACCAGGTAGTGGCAACCAGGAAGGTAGACAGCGTGTGTCCGTATTGCGGCGTGGGTTGTCAGCTGACCTATCACGTCAAAGACAACACCATCGTTCGTGTCGATGGTCGCGACGGTCCGTCGAATCACAGCCGTCTTTGTGTGAAAGGCCGTTACGGATTTGATTACGCACATCATCGTCAACGTTTAACCAAGCCCCTGATCCGCAAAACAGGGGTGGCCAAAACGGCCGACTTCAAACTTGATCCCGATAGCTGGCGCGACGTTTTCCGTGAAGCTTCATGGGAAGAAGCGCTCGATCTGGCCGGCAATACGTTCGCAAAAATTCGCGATACCCACGGCAAAAATGCACTGGCCGGTTTTGGCAGCGCCAAAGGCAGTAACGAAGAAGCCTATCTTTTCCAGAAATTGATCCGCACCGGCTTCGGCACCAACAACGTCGACCACTGTACCCGGCTCTGCCACGCTTCCTCGGTTGCCGCGCTGCTCGAAGGCGTTGGCTCGGGCGCAGTATCCAATCAGGTGTCGGACGTTGCAAAGGCCGAGGTCATTTTCCTCATTGGTGCCAATCCGACATCAAATCATCCGGTGGCGGCGACGTGGATAAAAAACGCCGTCAAAAGGGGCGCGAAATTGATCGTGGCCGATCCCCGTGGCACCGAGCTTGGTCGACATGCCTGGCGCACACTGCAATTCAAAGCCGATACCGATGTGGCAATGCTGAATGCGATGATCCATACCATCATCGAAGAAGGGCTGGTAAACGAAGAATTTATCCGCGACCGTACCGCCAACTTTGAAGCGCTAAAGGAAAACGCGAAAAACTACAGCCCGGAAAAAATGGCGCCGCTGTGCGGCATTGCGGCAGAAACATTGCGCGAAGTCGCGCGCGTATTTGCCACCTCGAAAGGCTCGATGATTCTCTGGGGCATGGGCATTTCACAACATGTACACGGCACCGACAATGCACGCTGCCTCATTGCGTTGACGTTAATGACCGGCCAGATTGGTCGGCCTGGCACCGGATTGCATCCCTTGCGCGGGCAGAACAACGTGCAGGGCGCGTCTGATGCCGGTTTAATTCCGATGATGTTTCCGGATTACAAACGCGTCGACGACCCGCTGTCGTTTGCGCGCTTTGAGAAACTGTGGAATACCAAGCTCGACCCGAGGCCGGGATTGACGGTGGTCGAGATTATCGATGCCGCCTGCGATGGCAAGATCAAAGGCATGTACGTGATGGGTGAGAATCCGGCGATGTCCGACCCTGATGCCAATCATGCACGTGCCGGATTGGCGCGCCTTGAGATGCTGGTGGTGCAGGACATTTTTCTCACTGAAACTGCCTATCTGGCGGATGTGATCTTGCCGGCATCAGCCTGGCCGGAAAAAATGGGCACGGTCACCAACACCGACCGGATGGTACAACTTGGTCGCCGTGCACTCGATCTGCCCGGTGAAGCCAGGCAGGATCTGTGGATCATTCAGCAGCTGGCAAAGCGGTTAGGCGTCAACTGGCATTACACAGGTGCTGAAAGTGGCGTTGCGGCTGTTTACAATGAAATGCGCACCGCGATGAATTCGATGGCGGGTATTTCGTGGGAGCGACTGGAGCGCGAGTCGTCCGTCACCTATCCCTGCGCGGGCGACGATGACCCCGGCCAGCCGGTGGTATTCACGACCAATTTTCCGACCGAAAGCGGTCGCGCAAAATTTGTACCGGCCGACATCATTCCGGCCAACGAGCGCCCCGATGCGCAATACCCATTTGTGCTCATCACCGGTCGCCAACTCGAGCACTGGCATACCGGCTCGATGACGCGCCGCGCCTCGGTGCTGGATGCGATTGAGCCGGAGGCGGTGGTATCGATACATCCGCTGGACCTCGCCCAGATCGGCGCGTTGGCCGGTGACGTGATTACGGTGCAATCCCGGCGCGGGGCCATCTCACTCAAATCCCGTGCCGATGAAGGCACGCCGACCGGTGCCGTGTTTATCCCGTTTGCGTTTTATGAGGCCGCCGCCAATCTGCTGACCAACCCTGCACTCGATCCGGTTGGCAAAATCGCCGAGGTCAAATACTGCGCCGTGAAAATTAGTCGTGGCGGGATGGTGATGGCGCTGTCGAGCTATGGTGGGGGGCAGTCGTTTACGGTCGGTGCAGAGACGGAGAAAAGCGCCGCCGAGTAGCCGCCGGACGCGTCGGTTGCGGGGCAAATAAAATTCCAGCGTTTAACAGCCTCTTCACGGCATTTCGCCTCGAAAGCCCCGCCAGTGCTGAAGCCGCACCGACCACGGTGCGCCCGACATCAACGCGGCGCCTTGGCCATCGGCTGTCGTGCATTGCGTCTTGCGCATTGCGACCGACTACGGCGCGTTGAGAATTGGCAAGACAAAATGCGGTGGCATTGCGTGACGGATCTTGTCCACGTTTCATTGAAGGTATAAGCCGGTCTTTTACACAGCCGGGTCGATTGGCTGTGTTGATTTGATACTGTGGATAAATCGTCGTTTGCGGCCTCGATCAATTTGGCTTCGCGTGCGCGCTCAAACTGCGCATGTGGTCAGCCAGG
>JAYVKG010000111.1:0-7571 GCA_043768625.1 Betaproteobacteria bacterium | reverse complement strand
GTTTAATGCGGAACCTGCTAGACAGCGGAATGTGGACCTATGCCGAAAGGGGGCTGCTCGATATCACTCATATCCGCTTCTTCACCCTCAAGGAAATCGTCAGCTTCCTAGCGCAAACCGGCTACCGCCTGGAATTCGTCAATCACTTTCTGGATGCCGCGCTGGTGCCTTTTTACGAGCAAAACAAAGCCAACCCGGACATCAATATCCGCCTCGGCCGCGTGACCCTCGAAAAGGTAAATCCGCAAGAACTGGCGGAGCTTTGTACCTGGCAATTTTTCATTCGAGCGCGGCTCGCCTAGCGGCACATCGGCGCGAAGGGAGCCGCTTTCCGGCCATTTTCAGGCCAGTGGCCGCGCCACATCGCGATCTGCGTTTTTCGTTGCAAATTCATTCCTTGCGAAGTGCGGCCGCTAGCCTGACACGCAAGGCCAGCGCTTGCGAGTGTGTTGGGTCCGCTGCCAGCAGCGCATTCACCACCTGCACAGCGCCGGGCACATTGCCGGTCTGCGCGTACAACATGGCGAGATTGATCCTCGCATCGGCATATTCCGGATGATACTGAATTGCACGATTTAACAGTACGGTCGCGGCGCGAAACTGGCCTTGCTGCACGCGGATAAATGCCAGATTGCCCAGCAACGGCCCGTCGGTCGCGTCCAGTCGGGCGGCTTGTCGATAGTTGCGCTCGGCTTCCGCCAGATCGCCACGCTGAAGCGCTGCGAAGGCGCTGGTAGAACACTGCTCAAACGCGCTGAGCAACTGTTCATAGCGTACCCGCCATTTGGCCTTCAAGTCCTGGTGCAATTGATGAAATTTGGCAGCGTCGAAATTCTCGCCGATTCCAGCGCCGGATTCGCCACCATCGGCACACCAATTGTTGGTGACGTGCGGCGTGTAGGCAAAGGACGTGTGAACGGCAGCCTGTAGCCAAAAATCCCAATCTACCAGGCCTGCAAAACGCCCGTCAAAGCGACAGCCTGTTTCGAGCAGCTGCCGCGAAAACAGCGCTGCACCGATTTGGATATAGTTGTGGTGATGAAGCCGGATGGGACTGTATTCTTCGGCCATTACGCCTTTTTCAAAGCCCTGCTTGTCGACGTGGCGGGTGGGGCCATAAGCCAGTAGCGGCTTGTTTCCATCAATCGCTTCGACTTGGTTGAGCGCCTCAAGTCGGCAGGCTATGTGTTGAGCATCGAAAAAATCGTCATCGTCGAGGAAAACAATATAGTCGCCCTGCGCAATATCCAGTCCCGCGTTCGCCGCGTCGCCATAACCCAGCGCTTTGCCCATGCTGTGCGTCACAATTGCGATTCCGCCGGCATCGCTTATGGGGGTGGGAAATCCAGTCCCCACCGCATCCACCAGGACAATCTCTAGCGGAGCATAGGTCTGCCGCGTTACCGACTGCATCGCAGCCCATAGCGTGGGTCGATGGGTGGTACGAATGATGACGCTGACGGTGGGTAAATTCATGCAACTGGACTTTATGTTGAACGCTTGTAGGGACCAAATTTTAGCGTTGAACTACTTTAATTATTTCGATCCGTCACCTGCTTACCGGCAACGGTCATAAATGAAGCGGAGGCGGCGCGCCCGGTGCGAGGCAAGCGCCAAATACGTAGTAGCAGCGCTTCTATTAATCGGCGGCGGGCTTGAAAAAGTGGCCCTTTAAGTACTGAACGGGCAATGCCTTGCAAAAAGAAACTTCCCATCGGCGCAACCGCCAGACAACATATCCAGCCGGCATACTCAAGCATTGGCGCGCTTCTCCAACTATTTGTATGCCGAGCGGCCCGCCAAATGGCGATCCGTGTTGTTAGCGCGTTCTCAAAATCGCGTTTTTTGCTGGCAATATGGCGTGGGCGAAGGATAAAACGATTGATGCCACCGGAGCGGTAAAACGGCCGACGCGTTCACGGTATCCGCGCGCGCGCGGTTGAAAAGTCCCCACTAATGACGCATCCCCCCACCAGCGCCAGCAGTAGCAGTCCCAGAATCAACCAATCGTGCCACATGACATAAGGCGTTGTGCCGGTACGCGGCTGCACCTCGATTTCAAGCGCACCGCGCACAAATTGCGGCAGCGCCCTAACAATTTCACCTTTGTCGTTGATGGCAGCGGTGACACCGGTGTTGGTCGCGCGCAACATCCAGCGTCCGGTTTCAAGCGCGCGCATTTGTGAAAATTGTGTTTGCTGAAAAGCTGCGAATGAATGTCCAAACCATGCCATGTTCGACATATTGACCAGCAGTTCGGCCTCAGGCAATTGCCGCCCGATCTCCCTGCCAAACGCGTCTTCGTAGCAGATGTTGACTGCAATCGCGTGGCCGGCAATTTGCAACGGCTTCTGGTCGCTGCGTCCTGCTGTCATGCTGCCGAGCGGGATCTGCAACCATTGATACACCCACGACAACAATGGCGGAATAAATTCCCCAAAAACAACCAGGTGTTGCTTGTCGTAGCGCTGCATCGGCGACACCCCCAATGTGATGGCACTATTGGCAACCGTATAGGGCTCATTGCGTGAAAGTCCGCGTTCTACAATGGACAAACCGATGATTGCATCCCCCCCATTCGCGTCGCTGCGACGTTTTACCGCAGCCAGGTATTCGGCAGGCACATCGTGCAATGCCATGGGTAACGCGGTTTCGGGCAACACGATCAGACGCGCGGTGGATTTCTCGACCAGATCTCGATAGTTTTCAAGTGCTGCGTCACGCTGGTCCTCGCGCCATTTTAAGCTCTGTTCGATATTTCCTTGCAACAATGCGGCGGTCAGTGTCTGGCCCGTTGGTGCGCTCCACGAATACCGGTGAAGCAGAGCGCCCGTCATCCAGATACCGACAATCGATGCCGCAACCAGCAGGCGGCCGCGCCGCGACCAAACGACGCCAGTCGCGCCGGGAGTGAGTAACACGCACAAGCCCGCCGTCACCGCCAATATCCACGAAATACCAAATACCCCTACCATCGGCGCGTACCCCATCAATGACGCGGTTGGCAACAAAGCCGGTGCACCAGGGGTTTGCGAATAGCCAAAAACCAGCCACGGGAAACCCGAAAAAAACCAGCCGCGCACGTATTCCCAAATGACAAAACAGGCCGGCATCACCAGCAGCAATGCGGCTACCGTCGAGAGCCTGGCGCGAGCGACCAGCCAGCGATATAAGAGCCCGGCCAGCGCGGGGAAAATACTGAGATAACAGCAAAACAAAAACGTGGCTGCGGCCGCCAGTATTGCGGGCATGCTGCCGTAATCATGCAGGCTCACGTAAATCCACGGCACACCGAAAATAAACAGACCCAGCCCCCACACAAAGCCAATCACGAACGGCTGCCAGGTCTTGGTGGCCCGACACCAAAGCGCGAACAGGAAGTACAGTGAGATCAAAGCGAAGGGCCAAAGATAAATCGGCGCAAACGCCAGCACTCCCACGCCACCGGCGATGAAGGCAAGCACCAGTTGAAACGCGAACCTTGCGGGAATTAAAACGCTGCGCGTCATGGCGCGCCAGCGGCGCTAACAGCGGCTTTTATAACGACACTTTCTTGCCAACTGCGGCCGCACCGCCCTGCAACGCCTCCGCCTCCGCCGACGCCAGCCGCTCGACCAGCAGCGAGTGTACTTTGCGGCTATCCGCGCGCAGCACGACAAATTTGAAGCCGTCAAACGTCACCGATTCGCTGCGCTTCGGTACGCGGCCAAAGCGGTTGACGACCAGGCCACCCACGGTGTCAAAATCTTCATCGGAAAAGTACGACTGGAAAGCCTCGTTAAAATCCTCGATTTCAGTAATCGCCTTGACGCGAAACCGCCCGGATTTATCCGGAAGAATGTTGTCTTCGGTTTCATCGAAATCGAATTCGTCCTCGATGTCTCCCACTATTTGCTCCAGCACATCTTCGATCGTCACCAATCCTGCAACACCCCCATATTCGTCGACAATGATGGCGATGTGATTGCGATTGGCCTTGAAATCACGCAATAAAATATTCAGGCGCTTCGATTCCGGTGCAAATACCGCCGGGCGCAACATATCGCGTACATCAAATGCGGCGGCATTGGCGTAATAGCGCAATAAATCTTTGGCAAGCAGGATGCCGATGACATTGTCCTTGCCGTTTTCATACACCGGGAAACGCGAATGCGCTGTTTCGATGACGAACGGAATGAAAGTATCGGGATTGTCTTCGACATCTATCATGTCCATCTGCGAGCGCGGAATCATCACGTCGCGGGTTTGCATTTCAGAGACCTGCATCACCCCCTCGATCATCGACAGTGCATCGGCATCCAGCAGATTTTTCTCAAATGCACCGTGCAGCAATTCGACCAGCTGGCCTCTGTCTTCCGGCTCCCGCATGAGCAGGGAAGAGAGGCGCTCAAGTAGCGAGCGCTTGGGAGATTCGTCCATTTTTTGTTTCTATTATTGCGATCAAGCCACTCTAACACAAGGCGGAAAAACGCCGGCGACAGCAGACCCTCAAAACGCATCCGCTTTGTCATTTTGGCAATAGGGATTGCTGAATCCCAGCGCGGCAAGGATGGCTACTTCTTTTTTTTCCATGGCGCGCGCCATAAATAGGGTTGCGTGATCCATCCCGGCCAGATGCAGGGCACCATGGGTGGTGAGATGTGCATAGTGCGCCTCCAGTGTCTTGCCCTGTGCGCGCGCTTCGCGTGCCACGATGGGGGCGCACAAGACGATATCGCCCATCAGCAGCGCTGATTTTTTTTCGTGATAGACAAAGGTGAGCACATTGGTCGCGTAGTCCTTGCCGCGAAAAGCACTGTTGAGTTCGCGCCCCTCAGCGGCATTAACCACCCGCAGCGCAAGTTCGGCTCGCTTGGGCAGAGCCGCCAGCAACCATTTTTTGAATGCGCGTTCGCCGGGAATGCCGGAAAGCTTGCTGACGATCTGCACCTCAATCGACTGCGTCGTGGCGCGCATGCAGTCAGCGAATCTTGCGATGCGCTTCATAAGCAGTCACAATCGACTGCACCAGCGGATGCCTGACCACATCGTTTGCCTGGAAAATCGTAAACGCGATGCCGCGAATGCCGTGTAAAACATTGCGCGCGTCGATCAAGCCGCTGGTCGTGCCATGCTTCAAATCAACCTGGGTCACGTCACCAGTGATGACGGCCTTGCTGCCGAATCCTATGCGCGTCAAAAACATTTTCATTTGTTCTGGCGTGGTGTTTTGCGCTTCATCCAGAATGATGAATGAATGGTTCAAAGTGCGACCACGCATGAACGCCAGCGGTGCCACTTCGATTTGCTGGCGTTCGAACATGCGGCTTACCTTGTCGAACCCTAGCAACTCGTACAGCGCGTCGTACAAGGGGCGCAGATACGGATCAACTTTTTGCGATAAATCTCCCGGCAGGAAACCGAGGCGCTCACCGGCTTCGACGGCAGGCCGCGTCAGTACGATACGCTTGACCAGATCGCGTTCAAACGCGTCGACCGCGCATGCCACCGCCAGATAGGTTTTACCGGTGCCGGCAGGGCCTACGCCAAAAGTAATATCGTGAGACTGCATTTGCCTGATGTATTGCGATTGGTGATCGGTGCGGGCGCGCAAATCAGCACGGCGCGTCTGCAATGCAATTTCCTCATTGCTGGTGGTGTCGGTTACCTTCGCCGCTTTGGTATCGCGGGCATGGCTGATCTCGACAATACCCAACTGTATTTCCTCCACCGTGAAATCGTTATGGGCCTTGGCGTAAAAACGATTCAGAATTTTGGCGGCGAGTTCAATCTTGGCGCGCACGCCGGTGACGGAAAATTTTTCGCCACGGCGCGCGATCGCAACGTCGAGTGCTGCTTCGATCTGGCGGATATTGGCGTCCATTGAGCCGCATAGCGAGGCCAATCGGTGATTATCAACAGGGGTAAATGAGAATTCAAGTGATGGTGTCTTCATTCCTTACGCCGCCACCGATTCACCAACCACTATTTCACCGCGCAGCGTGTAATGACTTACGCTGGTGATGACCACATTGATAAATTGTCCGACCAGGCGCATTGCGTTGTTACCGCGCACTGCAAAATTCACGACTCGATTATTGTCGGTGCGCCCCATCAGTTCGCCGGCGTCCTTGCGCGACGCACCTTCCACCAGCAAACGCTGGGTGGTACCGATCATCGCGTTAGACCGCGCCTGCAGTTGTGCGTCAAGTGCTTTTTGCATGCGGTGCAGGCGCTTTAATTTCAACTCATACGGTGTGTCATCAATGAGACTCGCCGCGGGCGTACCCGGACGCCGCGAATAAATGAACGAAAAACTGCCGTCGAACTGAACGTCGGCGATCAACTTCATGGTGCGTTCGAAATCATCGTCGGTTTCGCCGGGAAAACCAACAATAAAGTCGCTGGTAAGTGAAATATCCGGTCGCACCGTACGGAGCCGGCGAATGATGGATTTATATTCCACCGCCGTGTAATTGCGTTTCATTGCGGCCAATACCTTGTCTGACCCAGATTGAACCGGAAGATGCAGCTGGGAAACAAGGTTTGGCAACTTCGCGTAGCAATCAATCAGACGCTGCGTAAAATCAAGCGGATGCGAGGTGGTGTAGCGAATGCGCTCGATCCCGGCAATGGCATGCACAGCCGACAGCAGCAACGCGAAATCGGCCGACTCCCCATTGGCCATCTGGCCAGCGTAGGCATTTACATTTTGTCCCAACAGCGTAACTTCTTTGACTCCTTTGTCGACGAGATCCTGGATGTCGGCCATGACACTTGCAAATGAGCGCGAAATTTCCTCGCCGCGCGTATAGGGCACAACGCAAAAACTGCAGTATTTCGAGCAGCCTTCCATTATGGACACGAACGCGGTCACGCCATCGACCCGCGCCGGTGGCATGCTGTCAAATTTTTCAACTTCCGGAAATGAAATATCGACTTGCGACTCGCCGGTTTTTCGATTGGCCTCAATCATTTGCGGCAAACGATGAAGCGTTTGCGGGCCAAATACCAGATCGACATACGGCGCACGGTGCACGATGGCCTCGCCTTCCTGCGAGGCAACGCAACCGCCAACGCCGATCAACAGTTCGGGCTTGGCGAGCTTAAGCTCGCGGATGCGTCCCAAGTCGCTAAACAATTTCTCCGATGCCTTTTCGCGGACCGAACAGGAGTTGTAAAGAATCACGTCAGCATTTTCCACTGTCGCGGTTTTTTCATAGCCCTCAAAAGCATGCAATACGTCCGCCATTTTGGCCGAATCGTATTCGTTCATTTGGCATCCGAAGGTTTTGATGAAAACTTTTTTGCTGTGCGGCGAGTCAGACATTTCAGGCTCCTGGGTTCGGTGGGCAAACCGGACAGGTAATGGATACGGGACACTAATACTGGAAACAAATCAAGCAGGAAAATCCATGGGAGACAATGCGCAGCATAACCGTACACGTGACCGGCAAGCAACGACGCTGCCAAACCTGATGCTTCCCTGCCGATTGAATCGCGGCTAATGTGCAAAGAACCGCGTCAAGCGGCCCTTTGGCGCGTTCTGGTGGCCAATCCCTGATTCGAACAGGGGACCTGCGGATTATGAT
>JAYVKG010000110.1:0-18532 GCA_043768625.1 Betaproteobacteria bacterium | reverse complement strand
TTGATCATTCGCCGCCATTGAAATATTTTTGCGATTATTAATGCCAATGGCCATCACAACTCTCACCATAAAAATGGTGACGCGATTTTCTTCGCAGCTAAACGATAAACACAGGCGATTTGCAACCAGCAATGCAACAGGCGCGAAAAAAAAGCCGGGCAGGGCCGGCTTTTTTTTAATTGGTTCTGCGGGCCCTACTCTCCCGTCGTTTCTGCAGTCGGTGCCGGGGCGATTTCTGGACGATCCACCAATTCAATTATCGCCATCGGCGCATTGTCGCCTACGCGGAAACCAAACTTCAAGATGCGCATATAGCCTCCGGCACGTGTCTTGTAACGCGGGCCGAGCACGTCAAATAACTTGCTGACCATATCGCGATCACGCAGGCGGTTATATGCCAGGCGGCGGTTTGCAAGCGTTGGCTCCTTGCCCAGCGTAATGATGGGCTCAAACACCTTGCGCAATGCCTTGGCTTTCGGCAACGTGGTCTTTATAGCTTCGTGCAACAGCAACGAATTAGTCATATTGCGAAACATTGCCAGGCGATGTGACGACGTTTTATTAAGCTTCTTTAATCCGTGACGATGTTTCATGGCTACTTCCTTGTCAGTCTCTTGGCCGTTATGCTTAAGGAAATTAAGCCAGCCTTGTTATCGTTATGGGTTTGAAAAAAAGTATTTATTAGGCAATTTTTGCGGTCCAAACGCCGTTAATTATCCGCGACAATGGCAAAAGTGCCTTACTTGGTAATGCCTGCTACCGGCCAGTTTTCGAGCTTCATGCCGAGAGTCAGGCCTTTGCTGGCGAGCACTTCCTTGATTTCGTTGAGCGATTTGCGGCCCAGATTTGGCGTTTTCAACAATTCGTTTTCTGTACGTTGAATTAAATCACCAATGTAATAAATATTTTCGGCTTTAAGGCAGTTGGCGGAACGAACCGTAAGTTCGAGGTCGTCGACGGGTTGCAACAGGATCGGGTCAATCTGCGGTGTCTTCGCTTCTTCGGCCTGCATCGGCGTGCCCTGCAGATCGGCAAATACAGAAAGTTGGTCGACCAGCACACGGGCTGCGTAGCGGACCGCTTCTTCAGGCTCGATGGCACCGTTGGTTTCAATGTCCATCACCAAGCGGTCGAGATCAGTGCGCTGTTCAACGCGAGCGCTCTCCACGGCATAGCTCACGCGGCGAACGGGTGAGTACGATGCATCCAGCAAGATTGAGCCGACCGAACGATTATCTTGATCGGTACGGCGCGCGGTCGCTGCGACATAACCACGGCCTTTTTCGACTTTGATCTGCATGTCGATCTTGCCGCCTGCCGTTAGATTGGCGATGACGTGATCCGGATTGAGAATCTCGACATCGTGCGTTTGCTCGATATCGGCGCCGGTTACGGCGCCCGCTGTTGCTTTTTTCAGCTTCAGCGTAACATCGTTGCGGTTGTGCAACTTCATTACTAAACCCTTAAGGTTCAGCAAAATATCGACCACATCTTCCTGCACGCCCTCGAGCGTGGAGTATTCGTGCAAAACGCCGGCAATCTTGACTTCGGTCGGCGCATAGCCGGGCATCGAGGACAACAAAATGCGACGAAGTGCATTACCGAGCGTGTGACCGTAGCCGCGCTCGAATGGCTCCATTACCACCTTGGCGTGTGCCGGGGAAATGTTTTGGACGTCGATGATGCGCGGCTTCAAAAAAGTCGTGGCATTGCTTTGCATTGACGAGTGCCTCTATAAAAAGTGAACACGCACCATGAGTTGCATGGTGCGCATGGAAAACGAATTACTTGGAATACAATTCGACGACAAGCTGCTCGTTGATGTCAGCAGCAAACTCGGCGCGATCCGGCAGCATCTTGAACACGGCGCTAAATTTCTTCGTGTCTACATCGACCCAGCTCGGAAATCCACTCGACTCGGCAAGCTTCAGGGAATCTTGCACACGCAGCTGCTTTTGTGCTTTTTCCTTGAGGGCAACCACGTCGTTGGGCTTGAGCAGATAAGATGGAATGTTGACCGCTTTGCCGTTGACTTGAACCGCACAATGCGAAACCAGCTGGCGCGCCTCGGCACGGGTGGAACCAAAACCCATCCGATAAACGGCATTGTCGAGACGTGATTCGAGCAACTGCAGCAAATTCTCACCGGTCGCTCCCTTGCGACGGGCGGCTTCGGCGAAATAGGTGCGGAACTGACGCTCAAGCACGCCATACATGCGGCGAATCTTCTGTTTTTCGCGCAGTTGCGTACCGTATTCCGACACGCGATTTTGCTTCGCACCATGTTGCCCAGGGCGCGATTCAAGTTTGCACTTGGAATCGAGTGGACGGCGTGCACTTTTCAGAAAAAGATCGGTGCCCTCGCGCCGCGAGAGTTTACATTTTGGACCAAGATAACGAGCCACGTTTTATTCTCCTTGGCTATTACATGCGGCGACGCTTGGGTGGGCGGCAACCGTTATGCGGTACCGGCGTCACGTCAGCGATCGACAAAATTTTGATGCCGAGTGCGTTCAATGCCCGTACTGCTGATTCACGTCCCGGGCCTGGTCCTTTGATGCGCACTTCAAGGTTCTTGATGCCACATTCCTGCGCAGCCTTGCCAGCAGATTCAGCCGCTACTTGCGCGGCAAATGGCGTTGATTTACGCGAGCCTTTAAAGCCTGCGCCACCCGATGTCGCCCAGGACAATGCGTTCCCCGAGCGGTCGGTGATGGTGATGATGGTGTTATTGAACGACGCGTGAATGTGTGCAATGCCTTCCGACACATTCTTTTTGACTTTCTTGCGTACGCGCGTTGCAGTGGTGGGTTTTACCATGCTAATTCCTTCACTCTAAACTTTTATTTCGCCAAACGGATGGCTTTGCGCGGGCCCTTGCGGGTACGCGCATTGGTACGTGTACGCTGGCCCCGCACCGGCAGACCCTTGCGATGACGGGTACCGCGATAGCAGCCCAGATCCATCAAACGCTTGATGCTCATGGAGATTTCACGGCGGAGATCACCTTCCACCGTAAACTTCGCGATCTGTTCGCGCAGTTTGTCCATGTCACCATCAGTCAAATCTTTGACTTTCGCTGCTCTGTTCACGCCGGCAGCTGTGCAAATTTTCTGTGCGCTGGTGCGGCCAATACCGTAAATCGCGGTCAAGGCGATTTCGGTATGTTGATGATTAGGGATATTTACGCCCGCTATACGTGCCATTTTAATTGTGCCTCTTAACCGTTAACCTTGGCGCTGCTTATGACGCGGCTCTGTACAGATCACGCGTAATACACCCTTACGCCGCACCAGTTTGCAGTTGCGGCAGATTTTTTTTACCGATGCTTGAACTCGCATAATTATTACTCCTTGAATTTCCGCTTGCTTGCTTCAGCTACTTCGCGCGGAAGGTAATTCTTGCTTTCGTTAAATCGTAGGGGGTCAATTCCACTGTCACTTTATCGCCAGGAAGTATGCGTATGTAGTGCATGCGCATCTTGCCGGAGATATGGCCCAAGACAATGTGGCCGTTTTCCAATTTCACCCTGAACATTGCATTGGGAAGCGTTTCAACAATTTCCCCCTGCATCTGGATCATTTCTTCTTTCGCCATTCACCCTCGTTAGCTGTTTTAGCGAACCGGAAAACCGGAACCCTTGAAATTAGCTTTTTTCAGCAGGCTTTCATACTGGTGCGACATCATGTAAGCCTGCAACTGCGCCATAAAATCCATAGTCGTTACGACAATGATCAACAGCGACGTGCCACCAAAATAAAACGGTACGTTGTATTGCATGTGCAGGAACTCTGGCAGCAGGCAAACCAGTGTGATGTAACCCGCTCCGACCAGGGTCAACCGCATCAAAATCTTGTCTATGTATCGGGCTGTCTGCTCACCTGGACGAATCCCTGGTACAAAAGCGCCACTCTTCTTCAGGTTATCTGCCGTTTCTTTGGAGTTAAACACCAGTGCGGTGTAGAAAAAACAGAAGAAAATAATCGCCGCGGCGTACAAAATCGTATACAACGGCTGACCGGGGGCAAGTGCAGCGCCAATATCTTTCAACCACGTCATGTTCTCGCTCTGGCTAAACCAATTGGCCGCCGTCGCAGGAAACAAAATAATCGAAGAAGCGAAAATGGGCGGGATGACGCCCGACATATTCAATTTCAGCGGCAAATGCGAAGACTGTCCACCATACAATTTGTTGCCGACTTGTCGTTTTGCATAATTTACGAGAATCTTGCGCTGACCGCGTTCAACAAACACGACAAACATCGTCACCGCAACCACCAGCGCCGCGATAAACAGCACAGCCGGAATTGACATTGCACCAGTGCGCGCAAGCTCGAGAGTGCCGCCAATCGCAGACGGCAAGCCGGCCACAATACCTGCGAAAATCAATAGTGAAATGCCATTGCCGACGCCGCGTTCAGTAATTTGCTCTCCAAGCCACATCAGAAACATGGTACCCGTCACCAAGGTAATCACCGTGATGAAGCGAAATGCCATACCAGGATCAATCACCAGGCCCTGCTGCGATTCGAGCGCAATCGATATGCCAACGCCTTGAAACAGCGCCAATGCGACGGTTCCGTAACGGGTATATTGGGTAATCTTGCGGCGGCCTGCTTCACCTTCTTTTTTCAGCGCTTCCAGGGGTGCATATACCACCGTCAGCAATTGCATGATGATCGACGCCGATATGTAGGGCATGATGCCAAGCGCAAATACGGAGAAACGTGAAAGCGCGCCACCAGAAAACATGTTGAACATGCCCAGAATGCCGCCAGACTGCTGTTCAAACAATCGCGCCAGCGTAGCCGGATCAATTCCAGGCACGGGCACATGCGTGCCGATGCGGAAAACGATAAGCGCCAGCACCAGAAACACCAAACGGCGTTTCAAGTCGCTCATCTTGCCAACTGCAGCTAAGGGGTTTGAAGCCAACGTGTAATCCTGTTTTTTCTAGCTTAGGCTGCCAGCGCGGGTTCGATGACACCGCCGGCCGCTTCTATGGCAGCTTTTGCACCCTTGGTAACACCGATGCCCACCAGCTTCACTTTTTTCGCGATCTTGCCCGACAAAAATACTTTTGCCCCAAGCGCCTTGTGTGACACGACACCCGCCTGCTGCAATGCCGCCAGGTCGATGGTGTCAACGGGCATCGCGGCGATTTCCGAAAGACGCACCTGAACAATGTCGTTGCGCGTCAGCGAAATAAAGCCACGCTTGGGCAAACGACGCTGAAGCGGCATTTGGCCGCCTTCGAAACCAACTTTATGGAAACCACCCGAACGCGACTTTTGGCCTTTGTGGCCGCGACCTGCCGTTTTGCCCAAGCCGGAACCAATACCACGGCCAACACGGCGGCGATTCTTGGTAGATCCTTCGGCAGGCTTAATGTTATTGAGTTCCATGGTTTTCTCGCTAATTTTTTTGCCGCGCTACCGCCGGCAGTCGGCATTTCTACGATGTGTCTGGTAGCCTAAGCTTCTATATGAAGCAGATAGCTAACTTTATTGATCATGCCGCGATTGGACGGCGTATCAATAACTGTGACGGTTTGATGCGGCTTTTTCAAGCCCAAGCCGTGAACGCAGGCTTTATGCGCTTTCAGGCGGCCAATGATGCTTTTCGTAAGCGTCACCGTAACGGTTTTTTCGGTAGTCATGCTTTGCCTCTGTGTTCTTTAAGCAAAAATTTCTTCGACGGTTTTGCCGCGTTTGGCAGCAATTTCCGAGGGACGGCTGATTTGGGACAGGCCATTCAACGTCGCGCGGACCACGTTGTAGGGATTAGTTGAGCCATGGCATTTTGCCGAAATGTTGGTAATCCCCATCACTTCAAATACCGCACGCATCGCGCCGCCAGCTTTGATGCCGGCACCTTCCGGTGCGGGCTGCATAAAAACCTTGGTGCCGCCGTGCTTGCCCATCACCTCGTGATGCAGTGAGCCGTTTTTTAGCGAAACTTTTACCAACTTTCGGCGGGCCATTTCCATGGCTTTTTGCACCGCAACTGGTACTTCACGCGATTTTCCCTTGCCCATGCCAATCGAACCATCGCCGTCGCCAACCACGGTAAGCGCGGCAAATGCGAGGATTCGGCCGCCCTTAACCACTTTGGTGACACGGTTTACCGAAATCATTTTCTCGCGGAGGCCGTCGCCTTTGTCTTCCTGCTGATCGTTTCTTGCCATTTGTCGAATCCTTGATTAGAACGTGAGGCCGGCTTCGCGAGCAGCATCAGCCAAAGCTTTAATTCGGCCTTGATAAGCAAAACCGGAACGGTCAAACGCAACTGCAGTCACTCCAGCAGCCTTCGCACGTTCAGCGATGCGCTTACCCACAACGCCGGCCGCCTTTGTGCTGGCGCCGTTCTTGACCTGACCGCGAACTTCTTTTTCAACCGTCGATGCAGCCGCCAACACTTTCGCGCCGGAAGCATCGATGATCTGTGCGTAGATGTGCGTGTTGGTACGATGCACGGTCATGCGAACAACTTTAAGGCGAGCAATCGTGGCGCGGGTTTTCGCAGCACGGCGCAGACGGGATAACTTTTTGTCAATCATGATAGCCTCGTTTACTTCTTCTTAGTCTCTTTGAGGGTAATCTTTTCGTCGGAGTAGCGCACACCCTTGCCTTTGTAAGGCTCGGGAGGGCGATAACCGCGCACGATGGCGGCGACTTGGCCGACCTTCTGCTTATCGATACCCTTGATCAAAATCTCGGTTGGCACCGGTGTCTCGCACTTCACACCCTCGGGCATGGCGTGTATCACCGGATGCGAAAAACCCAATGTTAAATTCAATTTTGTGCCTGCCGCTGCCGCTTTGTAGCCAACGCCGACCAGCATCAGTTTTTTCTCAAAGCCTTTTTCGACCCCGATAACCATGTTCGCGACCAGCGCTCTCATGGTGCCCGACATGGCATTGGATTGCTGGGAGCTGGTAGCCGCTTCAAGAACAATCTTGTCGCCATCCTTCTTGATGACAACATCATTCGATAAAGCTTGCTTCAAGGTGCCCAACGGACCCTTGACGGTAATTTCATTGGCCGCCAGAGTCACTTCGACCTTTGCCGGCACGGTAATGGGGAGTTTTCCTACGCGTGACATTTCGGTCTCCTTAGACCACGATGCACAGCACTTCACCACCGACACCGGTAGCGCGCGCTTTGCGATCGGTCATTACGCCCTGGGAGGTGGACACAATGGCCACACCCAATCCGTTCATGACAGGTTTTATATCTTCACGGCCCCGGTAGACGCGAAGGCCGGGACGCGAAATGCGCTCGATTTTTTCGATCACCGGCTTGCCCGCGTAATACTTGAGACTTACGTTTAATTCATTTTTGCCTTCGATGGTGCGGATGGCGAAGTCTTCAATATAGCCTTCGTCCTTCAACACTTTGGCGATTGCCGTCTTCACTTTAGATGAAGGCATCGTCACATCGACTTTTTCCGACTGCTGCGCATTACGAATGCGAGTCAGCATATCGGCGATTGGGTCACTCATGCTCATAATATGTCTCCGTTTGCGTGAGGATTACCAGCTTGCCTTGACCATGCCTGGCACTTCGCCACGCATGGCAATTTCACGCAATTTGTTACGTCCCAAACCAAACTTGCTGTATACACCACGCGGACGACCGGTGATCGCACAGCGGTTGCGCAGGCGGGTCGGATTCGCGTTACGTGGCAAAGCCTGCAATTTCAGTCGCGCTTGAAAGCGCTCCTCCTCGGAGTAACTCTGGTCGTTGATTATTTTGACAAGACCGGCGCGCTTACCGGCAAATTTCTTAACCAGCTTTTCACGCTTTTCCTGACGGTTGATGACAGACAGTTTTGCCATGACGACCCTTTAGCCCCTAAACGGGAATTTGAACGCCGCCAGCAATGCTTTTGCTTCTGCATCGGTCTTCGCGGTGGTGGTAATCGAAATATTCATGCCGCGCAATGCGTCAATCTTGTCGTACTCGATTTCCGGGAAAATAATCTGTTCTTTCACGCCCATGTTGTAATTGCCACGGCCATCAAAAGAGCGCCCTGAAATACCGCGGAAATCGCGTACTCGCGGCAGTGAAACGGTAATCAGGCGATCTAAAAATTCGTACATCTTGGTCGACCGCAAGGTGACCATGCAACCGATTGGATATCCGTCGCGAATCTTGAACCCGGCAATAGATTTCTTCGACAGCGTCACAACTGGTTTTTGCCCGGCAATTTTCTGCATGTCGCCGACTGCGTGATCCATGATTTTTTTATCAGCGACTGCCTCGCCCACACCCATGTTCAGGGTAATTTTCGAGATGCGCGGTACCTGCATCATGGATTTATAGCCAAACTGCTGCATCAGCGCAGGAGCTATCGTATCTTTGTAATGTGTCTGTAGTCGAACCATGATTTACCCTTTTTTCACCCTTACGCGTCGATAACTTCACCGTTGGACCGAAACACGCGAACTTTGCGTTTGTCGCCCAGGGTCTTATAACCAACGCGATCGGCCTTGCTGGTGGCTGGATTGAAAACAGCGATGTTGGACAAATCGATCGACATTTCTTTTTCGACAATACCGCCAGTGGTATTTTTCATCGGGTTTGGCTTGGTGTGCTTCTTCACCCGGTTCACACCTTCAACCACCGCGCGGGCAAAATCAGGCAACACTTTAAGTACCGTACCGCGTTTGCCTTTGTCCCTGCCGGTGAGGACAACCACTTGGTCGCCTTTTCGAATTTTGCTCATTATTCGACTCCTTACAAGACTTCAGGTGCCAGCGACACAATCTTCATGAAGCGCTCGTTACGCAACTCCCGCGTAACCGGCCCGAAGATGCGCGTGCCAATTGGCTCCAGCTTCGCATTCAAGAGTACAGCAGCATTGCCATCGAACTTGATGAGCGAACCATCGTTACGGCGCACGCCTTTGGCGGTGCGAACCACCACGGCGTTGTAAACTTCGCCTTTTTTGACTCGGCCACGGGGCTGCGCGGACTTAATGCTCACCTTAATGACGTCACCTATGCCCGCGTAGCGACGCTTGGAGCCGCCAAGGACTTTGATACACATTACCGAGCGCGCGCCGGTGTTATCGGCGACGTCGAGGATCGACTGCATCTGAATCATGTTTTTTTCTCCAACTTGTTCCGCGCCACCCAGGTGGTACGAATAGTCTTGGATCCGTCTTATGCTGTCGGTATCCCGAGGGGACATCGCTAGCAGGTTAGAAAACTTCTTTTTGCCCGATCGCTTGATTTCGGCTTCGGCTGACTTTCAGGCAGATCGGTTCGCGCTGAGTTGCGAACCGCTTTAAGCAGACTATCAGCCGACGAAGCCACGGCTGGAGCAGCAAAGTCCACTAGTATATAACCAAAGGCGCCGGCAACGCAAGCACGATGTCAACTTATCGGCTGGCTCCCGTCAGGCCTCACCCGAATATTCAAAGCCGCTTGGTTAGCGTCATCTGTACGCTTTCTCGTTGCAATTTTAAGCGGTTAAGAAAGCTCATACCCAACAGCGCCGCATCGAGCATCACACGGTATGTTGGCATCACGCCTGTGGCGGTCGCCGCAAAGCCCCGCTGGCGCTCGGTGTAGTCGAAGCCGATATTCTGCGCGGCGCTGGCCGGGAGTGCGACCGACGCTGCGCCGGTGTCGACAACAAAACGTACCGATTTGCTGTTAATTTGCCCAAGGGTCCGAAACTGTCCCACGGTGTCGGCACTCAGCGTTACGGTATTGCTGGCTCGTCCAGTCGTTGGCTCGTCCAGTCGCGCCGCCGCTTAGTGCGGCGAAATGCTCTCCAAGATTGAGCGTATACCGCTTACCGGCTATTTCCAGCACCGCAGTTGACGATGCGGTGCTGATAAAGGTCACGCCTTCCGGCTGTTTTTGCCCCGCCGAAACGGTGCGAGGCGCTGCGCCATTGATGACCACAGCCGCCTTGCCCGGAACAGCCCCACGGCCGTCATCCCGGCTGCCAATACGTTTGCGCAACCTGCCAACAACAGCAGCATGGCGGTACCGCGCAGGCGGCGGCTACAATACGTGACGCTCATTTTCTTCAAACCAATGAAACCGGTCGCTATTTTTCGATTTTCCAAAGCGGAACATCCAGGTTACTTTGCCAGCTTTCTTGACCGGCATGCGGTTCCCTGCACCGTCTTCAAGCTCGATCAAGGCGTGTTGCCTCCAGAAGATGGCGATGCCTACGCAGGGCTGGTGTTCATGGGAGGTCCAATGAGCGTAAATGACGACCTGCCGTGGATTGCACCGATCCTGAAATTAATTCGTCGCGCCATCGACTGCGACCAGCCATGCCTGGGCCATTGCCTTGGCGGACAACTTATGTCCAAGGCGCTGGGCGGCTACGTCACACGCAACACGGTAAAAGAAATTGGCTGGAACGAAATGGAAATTACCAGTTCTCCTATCGCCGCTGCGTGGCTGGGATTGAACACTTCACGTCTTACGACATTTCAATGGCATGGCGAAACGTTTTCCATTCCGGCTGGCGCGGAACGCATTCTCACCAGCGCGGCGTGCACCAATCAGGCGTTTGTCATCGGCAAATCTTTGGCCATGCAATGTCACATCGAGATGACACCGGAGATGATTGAAAATTGGTGCACAGACTGGGCCGATGAGAACGCCGACCCGTTACTTGCAAGTGTGCAGGCGCCGGACGACATCCTGGCCGGCGTCAGCCACTATCTTCCCGGCTTGCGCAGGCTCGCTGACCGACTCTATGGGAAATGGTTAGACGGCGTGTATGAACACGAAGGCACTAATCGCGGAAATTGTTGAACTGCAACGGTACCTCAGAAATTTTTTCTTTGCATAACGCGATCACCTGTTGAAGGTCGTCACGCTTGGTACCTGTTACGCGTACCGATTCGCCCTGTATAGAGGCGGTGACTTTGATCTTCGACTCTTTGATCAATTTCTGGATTTTCTTGGCTAACTCGGCCTCAATCCCGTTCTTGACATTTACGGTCTGCTTGACTTTGTCGCCACCTATTTTTTCGCGGACCTTTTCGTCCAGCAACCGCACGTCAACGCCGCGCTTGGCCATCTTGTTAAGCAACACGTCCTTCACTTGAGCAAGTTTGAAATCGTCATCTGCAAACATCGTCAGCTCAAACTCATTCTGCTCGATCCGTGCGTCGGAGCCTTTGAAATCAAATCGGTTGGAGACCTCTTTATTGGTTTGCTCGATCGCGTTCTTGAGTTCCACTTTATTTGCTTCGGAAGCAATGTCAAAAGATGGCATTTGTGTCTCCTAGGTAACTCCCTTCCGAAAAAGGGGTTGTCGGTCATTTTTGACGCGACTGTTTGTTCGCGGCAATCCGCAGTCGCAGCGCGTTGAGTTTAATGAAGCCGCCCGCGTCTGCTTGATCGTAAGCGCCGCCGTCGTCGTCAAACGTTGAAATCGTCTGATCAAACAGCGAGTCCGTTTTTGATTCACGCCCCACTGTCAATACGGTACCTTTGTAGAGCTTTAGCCTGACACGGCCATTGACGGTCTGCTGAGATAGATCGATCAAACTCTGCAATAGTTTACGTTCCGGCGAAAACCAGTATCCGTTGTAAATCATCCGGCCGTAACGCGGCATCAAGTCGTCTTTGAGCGACACCACTTCGCGATCCATCGTGATCGACTCTATGGCTCGGTGGGCTTTCAACATGATGGTGCCGCCTGGTGTTTCATAACACCCGCGCGATTTCATTCCGACATAACGGTTTTCCACCATGTCGAGTCTGCCAATCCCGTGTTTGCCACCGAGCCGGTTTAATTCCGTCAACACTTTGGCCGGTGTGAGTTTCTTGCCATCGATGGCAACAATATCGCCTTTTGCATAATCAAGTTCGATATATTCAGCCTTGTTGGGTGCTTTCTCTGGGGATATGGTGATGCGCCACATCGAGTCTTCGGCTTCAAAATTGGGATCTTCCAGAACGCCACCCTCGTAGCTGATATGCAGCAGATTGGCATCCATGGAATAGGGCGCGCCGCCGCCTTTGCGTTTTTTGAAATCGACCGGAATATTGTGTTTGTCGGCATATTTCAGTAATTTCTCGCGCGACAGCAAATCCCATTCACGCCACGGCGCAATAATTTTTACGTTTGGCATAAGTGCATATGCCCCCAGCTCAAAACGAACCTGGTCGTTGCCTTTGCCGGTTGCACCGTGCGAGATCGCATCTGCGCCAGTTTTCCGGGCGATGTCGATCATGTTCTTAGCGATCAGCGGGCGCGCAATTGCGGTGCCGAGCAGATACTCGCCCTCGTAAACGGTGTTGGCCCGAAACATCGGGTAAACGAAATCGCGAACAAACTCTTCTCGAAGATCCTGAATATAAATATTTTGTTTTTTAATACCAAGCTGCAACGCTTTTTTACGCGCAGGTTCGACTTCCTCACCTTGCCCGATGTCGGCGGTAAAGGTAATTACTTCACACTGGTAAACATCCTGAAGCCACTTCAGGATCACCGAAGTGTCGAGACCACCAGAATAGGCCAGCACCACTTTGTTTACATCGCTCATTCAATTTCCCACTTGTTGAGAATACGCCGGTATACAAACACCAGAACTGGCGACCATTTCGGGACATTTGTCTTCCGAAAAGCCCGCCAATGCTAGCGTTTTGAAAATTTTTTAGCTGTTGATGCGTCCTAGCAACAGGAATTCCATCAGCGCCTTCTGCACGTGCAGTCGATTTTCCGCCTCTTCCCACACAGCACTTTGCGGCCCGTCAAGAACTTCAGCCGACACTTCCTCGCCGCGGTGTGCAGGTAGACAATGCATGAACAGCGCATCCTTGTGAGCGGCCCGCATCATGTTGAGGTCGACACAAAAGCCGCTAAAAGCATTTTTCCGCGCTTCTGTTTCCGCTTCAAATCCCATGCTGGTCCAGACATCGGTTGTCACCAGATGCGCGCCTTTCGCTGCCTGCATCGGCTCATTAGACGCCGACAGATATGCGTGGTCGAGCGCCTCGCCACGCTGGGATTTCATTTCGTAGCCCCTTGGTGTGGCGACGTTAAGCTTGAAATCAAAAATGCGCGCCGCCTCCAGCCATGTATAGCTCATATTATTTGCGTCGCCTATCCACGCCACGGACTTGCCTGTCAGTGGGCCGCGTTGCTCGACATAGGTAAAAATATCGGCGAGCACCTGACACGGATGATATTCGTTGGTGAGGCCGTTGATCACAGGTACCCGCGAATGCGCGGCAAAACGTTCCACTTTTTCTTGTTCAAAGGTGCGAATCATCACCAGATCTACCATGCGGGAAATTACCCGCGCAGTATCTTCGATAGGTTCTGAACGTCCCAGCTGGGTGGATTGCGAGTCAAGATAGATCGCCTGTCCACCCAGCTGGTAGATGCCCGCCTCAAAACTTACGCGCGTGCGGGTGGAACTTTTCTCGAACACCATCGCCAGCATGCGGTCAGTCAACGGCTGGTACGGAATATAGTTCTTAAATCTTGCTTTAAGAATTTTGGCGCGTTCCAGCAGGTGTTCATACTCGTCGCGCGTGAAATCCTTCAGTTGCAGAAAATGCCTCATGGCTGAAGGCTTTAAGTGCGCAGGTCGATCATGCCGCCGCCTGCATGGGTTGCGCTAAAAATGCGCTGATGACCGGCGCCAGCCGCGCAATAATTTCTCGCGCCTCGGTCTCATTGATAATGAGCGGCGGCACCAGGCGGATTACGCAGTCCTGCGTCACGTTGGTCAGCAATCCCGCATTGAGCGCCTGGGTCACGATGGCAGCGCACGGCCGATCCAGCTCGATGCCCAGCATGAGACCCATGCCGCGCACCGCTTTCACGCCGGCCACGCCTTGCAAAGCATGGCGGAATCCATCTTTCAAAATCGCGCCCATCTTTAACGCGTTGTCGAGCAGCCCTTCTTCCTCCATGATTTCGATGGTACACAAAGCCGCCACCGAGGCCAGCGGGCCACCACCAAAAGTAGTGCCGTGATTACCTGGCTTAAATACACGCGACGCGACGCCGCGTGCAAGACACGCACCGATGGGTACGCCCGATCCCAAACCCTTTGCGAGCGGCATCACATCGGGCGTGATGCCCGCCCATTGATGCGCGAACCACTTGCCGGTGCGACCAATTCCAGACTGCACCTCGTCAATCATCAAAAACCATTCTTTTTGGGTGCAGAGGGCGCGCAACTGGCGCAAGTAATCTGCATGTGCCTCGACAATCCCGCCTTCGCCCTGCAACACCTCGGTCAGCACGGCGACCACATCATTGTTATGTGACGCGATCGCGCGTACCGCTTCAAAATCGTTATATGGCACTCGAATAAATCCCCCTACCAGCGGCTCAAATCCAGCCTGTGCCTTGCGCGACCCGGTCGCCGCCAGCGTCGCAAGCGTTCTGCCGTGCCATGCGTGTTCCATGACAATGATTTGCGGGCTTGCCACGCCACGCTGATGGCCGTACAGCCGCGCGAGCTTGATTGCACATTCGTTGGCCTCCGCACCGGAATTTCCAAAAAACACATTATCCATTCCGGCCAACGCACACAGCTTATCGGCGAGCGCTGCCTGTTCGGGAATATCGACCAGATTCGAGGTGTGAATGATGCGGCCAGCTTGCTCAGCAATGCACTTGACAAGTTTGGGGTGCGCATGTCCTAAGCCTGAAACCGCGATGCCTGCCAGTGCATCAAGCACTCTCTTGCCGTCGGTGGTCGTCAACCACGCGCCTTCGCCATGGCTGAACGCAACCGCCAGCGGTTTATAGGTATTCATCTGGTGGCTCGATAACATTACGTGCTCTTTCCTCGGATGGGCGTTACCGCGCGAATCGCGACTCATCGACATTCAACGCGGCGCTTTAAACCACTGCGGGTTCATCGCAAATCAGCAGCGGTCTTAAATGACAACGGCGGTCTCAGCCGAACCGCCGCGCATTATTTAAAAAATAACTATATGGCAATCCAGTTTGCAGCGCAACAATTTGCACCGCAAACCCTTATTACTACCCATGCTTACGCGCAGCGGACGGCGCACTGGTCTTGAAAGTTATAATCGAGTGTTGCGGTGCGTGCTCAGCGCTGCTAACTATCGTTCACGACCCACACATTGCCTTCTAAGGCCATCAAACTGCCGGCCAACCCGCGCATTGTCATTCAAGGCGTGATGTTGAATGGACGTGCTTTTCGGCCCAGCGATTGGGCTGAAAGACTGTGTGGCGTCATGTCTACCTTTGGAGGCGACCAACAAATGCGCTATTCGCCGCATGTACGGCCAATGATGCTGGATGGGGTACGCTGCGTCGTAGTTGAAACTTCGTTACAGCAAACTGCGCCACGCGCTTATCGGTTTTTACTTGATTTCGCCAGCGACAATGAATTGGTGGTCATCGATCCGACGGCACCAGCGAATGGGAATTACTGCCCGCTGCCCGAAAGCGCATTAGCAATGCTGACGAAATAAATAACTGTCCCACCCAAAGCAAAACCGCCGATATTTATCGCTCCTGAAGAGGAAACGAAATCGGCGGTGATTGACTACCAAGCCTGGTTGATTTCAATATCACCGGATTCAGCGGGTATAAAAATTTACGCCTGCGCGGCGACTTGTGCTTTTATACCAATCGCCTTGATCGCGGCGGACAGACGGCTTTTGTGGCGGGCTGCTTTGTTTTTGTGAATGATATTTTTGTCTGCGATGGCGTCGATCGTTGATACCGAAGACTTAAAGACAACCTCGGCTTGCGCTTTGTCGCCTGCAGCAACCGCCGCTCTGACCTTTTTGATCGCGGTACGGAGTTCGGAGCGCTGGCCCATGTTGTGACCGCGTTGCTTGACGGCCTGACGTGCGCGCTTGGCGGCTTGTTTGGTATTTGCCATGATATTTCCAGATTCTTGCGATGAAATTTGCGGGAAGCCGAGTATTATAGCGCAGGCCTACAAAAAAGCAAACCCGCTGATTTTGCTGGAGATTTACTTCCCGCGCCTTCCCTAAACTCGCCATGAATCTGCATGAACCTACTTAAGGCCGCTTTATCGGTGTCCGCGATGACCCTGTTGTCGCGGATCACAGGGCTCATCCGCGAAATCATCGGCTTTAATCTGTTTGGGGCGAGTGCCGCGATGGACGCGTTTCAGGTCGCTTGGCGCATTCCCAATTTGCTGCGCCGACTGTTCGCAGAGGGCGCTTTCAGTCAGGCGTTCGTCCCGGTATTCGCGGAATATAAAACCAAGTGTGGCGAAATTGAAACACGATTGTTGGCGAGCCACGTTGCCAGCGTGCTCACATTGCTTCTTTTTATCGTCACACTGATCGGCGTGATTGCTGCGCCCATCCTTGTCTACATCACCGCCTCCGGTTTTGCGGCAAGTCCCGAAAAATTCGATCTCACCACGCAACTGGTGCGAATTACCTTCCCGTACATTTTTTTTATTTCTCTGGTCGCGTTGTCGGCGGGGATTTTAAATAGTTTCAGCGCATTTAAAACGCCCGCATTTACCCCGGTATTGCTCAATCTCTCGGTCATCGGCTGCGCATTGTTGCTGGCACCGCACATTGACCCGCCGATTCTGGCCTTGGCCTGGGGCACTCTGCTCGGCGGTATCGTTCAACTCGCATTTCAAATTCCGGCACTGCGCACGATCAACATGCTGCCCCGCCTTTCGCTGGGTGGATGGAAATTCCGCAAGGAAGCAGGCGTAGCACGAATCCTGACGCTAATGGCACCGGCAGTGCTGGGGGTATCAGTCGCGCAAATCTCGCTTTTGCTCAACACTCAGATTGCGTCGTTCCTGCCCACCGGCTCAGTGTCATGGCTGACGGCGGCAGATCGCCTGATGGAATTCCCGTCTGCGCTGCTCGGTGTCGCACTTGGCACGGTGCTATTGCCCTCACTCGTCAAACACCATGCTGACAAAAACACGGTGGAATACTCGCGACTGCTCGACTGGGGCCTACGCACAACATTATTGCTGACTTTGCCAGCCGCCGTGGGCTTGGCTCTACTTGCGACGCCGTTGATCGCAACGCTATTTCAACGGGGGCAGTTCAGTGCGCTAGACGTGTCGATGACGCGCGCCGCGCTGGTGGCTTACTCTGTGGGCTTGACCGGCATCATCCTGGTGAAAATTTTAGCCCCTGGCTTTTACGCGCGGCAAAATATCAGAACCCCAGTAAAAATTGCGGTCTTTACCTTGGCGGTTACACAATTGTTCAACTTAGCCTTTGTACCTTTGTTCAAACACGCCGGGCTGGCGCTCTCCATTGGATTGGGGGCCTGTGTAAACGCCGGACTGCTGTATTTCTTCATGCGGAAGCAAAACATTTTTGTACCGCAACCGGACTGGCTGGCTTTTATGTTGAAAATCGCCGTGGCGCTATACGTCATGGGTGGCGTACTGATCTGGATGGCAGGCGGGGATGGGCAGTGGTTGATTTCCTCCACATTTGCAAAATGCTGGCGGATGTCGCTTGTCATTGTCGCCGGCGCGGCTAGTTATTTCTCGTGCCTGTGGTTGATGGGCTTCCGGCTGAGCCAATTTTCCAAGCGGCTGGCGTGATCTTGCGGCTCACTCGCACAATGTCGCCGATCGGTGCGCCGCTGGCATTGGCAATCGGTAATTTCGATGGTGTTCATCTGGGCCACCAAGCAATATTAGCGGCCGGAATCGATGCAGCGCGTGACCAAGGGCTGACATTTGCAGCGATGACTTTTCACCCGCTACCCCGCGATTTTTTTGCCAAGCTGCGTAAAGATCGTTCGTTCGCGCCACCGACACTCATGAGCACCACCGAAAAGCTTGCGGCACTGGTAGAGGCTGGCGTTGAGCACGCATACATCCCTCGTTTCAATGCAGATTTTGCAGCCCAATCGCCCGAGGAATTCGTATCCGCACTGGTGCAAATGGAGGTACGGTGGTTAATGGTGGGCGAAGATTTCCGGTTCGGCGCAAAGCGCGCAGGTGATGCGGAAACGCTGCGGCAAGCCGGCGCCTCCCGCGGCTTTAAATTGGAAACGATGCCGGATGTCGTCATCGAACAGGAAAGAATTTCGTCAACCGCGATACGCGATGCGCTAGGCAGCGGGTGCCTCGCCGCCGCCGCACGCATGCTGGGTCGTCCGTACACCATTGTCGGTCGGGTGATGCACGGCAAAAAACTCGGCCGAACGCTCGGTTTTCCCACCGCAAATATCACACTGTCGCGCCGCTCACCCGCGCTGTCAGGCGTGTTTGCAGTACAATGCAGAATAGTAACTCGCGGGCTCGAGGGAGTGGCGGGGACTGAAAAAAGCCAGGGCGCAACCATCGTCAACGGGGTCGCCAATCTTGGTATCAATCCCGTGGTCTCAGTCGATGGCCACCACCATCTGGAAGTCTTCCTTTTCGATTTTGCGGCAGACATTTACGGCCATCGTCTCGCTTGCACATTCATCGAAAAAATCCGCGACGAACAAAATTTTGTGAACCTCGATGCGCTCCGCCTGCAAATGCATGACGACGTATTGAAGGCAAAAAATATTTTGCGAATGGATAAATGATGGAT
>JAYVKG010000109.1:0-2539 GCA_043768625.1 Betaproteobacteria bacterium | reverse complement strand
TCTCGACGATTTTCAACTTGGACTTCAACGCATCTGCACCATCAACTGGTCCGACATGCGGCGGCAAAAACGAACAAAGTTGATATTCTTAAATGGATATTTATGCAATTTCAGCCATTAACGACGCTGCCATGGCAATTACGGCCGCTAAGTCGCGCCGGTGCTTGTGTTTGCTATCGCATTGCGATCCGTGAGCGCGGCATGAACGGACGTTCAATCCAGTAATACGAGAGCGTCGCCGCCAGCATGCTCAGCGGAATGCTGATCGCGACCAGCCACCAGAGGCGGTCGCCGCTGACGGAAAAATGATCGAGCAGTCTTTGTGTCCAGAACTGTATGGGAAGATGCCACAGGTACAGGCTGTAACTCACGATGCCGAGCGTGAGCATCATCGAATTGGCAAACAGTGCACGCGACAGTCGTCCTGCCATCGCGACTCCGAGCACCAGCATGCCGATGAAATACGCGGTGAACGTATAGCCGACAAAAATCAGAATATGACCGTTCCAGTAAGTCGCGTATTCGTGATCCAGCAGCGCCATCATTGAGACAATCCCAAGGAGGCCAGCGAGCATCACGCCGTCGGCTAGTCTCGGCGACACCGCTGGCGCATGGCGTACGTATACCCACGCGAGCAGCATGCCGATGGCGAAGTGATCGATGAGTCCGGGCAGTTGCAGCAGCGCGAACACCTTCTTGTCTATCGGTGCGTCGGCGACGGCGGCATACGCGACGACCCGATAAGCGATCGCGAAGGCAATCAACAGCACCGACAACGTAAGCCATGCGGCGCGCTTGTGTCCGGCAAATAGCGTTGCGATTGCAGCGAACAAGGGCAGCAGCAGGTAGTAACCGAATTCGGTCGGTAGCGTCCAATAAACGCGGTTAAGCTCGAGTGCATGCGCTTCGCTGAAATTTTGCAGGAAGGCGAAATGTAGCGCAATCGTCTGCCACTGCGGAGCGGTCGCCGTAAAGTAGAGAACCGCGGCAAGAAAAACAATTTGAAACCAGTACGCAGGCACCACGCGGCGGATTCGTCGTACCAGGAAGGGTGCAACCTGAACGCGCGCGCCGAGTCCCTCGACATTGCGCACGAATGGAATCGCCAGTAAAAAACCGGAGAGCACGAAAAAAACATTGGCGCCCATCCAGCCGCAGGTAATCAGCCAATGATAGGTAATGTTCCAGTTGCCTACATTGAACGACATCACGCGCGGCCCAGCCAGCGCGAAGAGGTGAAAAAGCAGCACCATCGACGCGGCAAGGCCGCGAATTCCGGTGAGACCGGCGCTGAACTGATCTACGCGGCTCGGCCCTGCCGCTTCACGCAGAAGCGCCTCGCGCCAGCGCCTTGGGCGCGAATTCACAGGTTAATAACTACCAATCGGATTGCGCATCACACCGATGCCATCAATTTCCGTCTCAAGCAGATCGCCCGCTTTCATGAATTCTGGTGGCGTACGTGCAAAGCCAACACCTTCCGGCGTACCGCTGGAAATGATGTCACCCGCTTCCAGCGTCTGACCGAGTGAGAGATCGTGAATCAGCCGCGGCAGCTTGAAGTAAAGATGTTTGGTGTTGGAGTCCTGTTTGGTCACGCCGCTGACGCGGCAACTGAGGTGAAGGTCGGTGTGGTCGATGGCATCGGCGGTCACGATGCACGGCCCCATTGGGCAGGTGCCATCGAGGCTCTTGCCCTTGTCCCACTGGCCACCGTGGCGACGCTGAATATCGCGCCAGGTGACATCGTTGATCACGGTGTAGCCGAACACGTGGTTCATCGCATCGGCTTCGGAAATATTCTTGCCGCCTTTGCCGATAATGACCCCCAGTTCAACTTCCCAATCAAGTTGCGTGGAGATGCCGGCGTCAAAGGGAATGACGTCGTAAGGCCCGTTCACGGCAGTCGGTGCCTTGGAAAAAAACACCGGCCACTTGGGTAACTCGCGTTTATCTTCCAGCTTGGCGCCGCCTTCTTCAAAGTGCTCAAGGTAATTCCAGCCGACGCAAAATACATTCTTCAATGGGCGCGGAATTGGCGCTTTCAGTAGCGCCTTGTTGAGCATGATCGGCGCGGTTTTGTGCGCCGCTTCTATTTCGCGTAGCAAGTCCATGGTGGCATCACCGCCGGCAATGATATCGAGCATGCTGGCGACTTTATGCGATGCGCCGCGCGCAGCCGACTCGGCGGCGACATCGAGCAATTGGTCCTTGCCGACCTGGATGCCGGTTTTGAGTTCTTGCGTGCCGAGCAATTGATAGGTGACGAGGCGCATGTTTTTTCCTAACCAAAAAGACGTTCGAGATTTGCGAGCGGATGATGGGTGCTATCCCAGCGCGGGGTGAAGAATGCCGACACCGCATCGGGGTTGAGTTCAGCCAGGGTCGCCGGGTTCCAGTGAGGTAGATTATCCTTGTCGAGGATGACGGCGCGAATGCCTTCCATCAAGTCGCCGTGTTCAAAGCAATGGTAAACGATTCCAAGTTCCATGCGGAAGCACTCGGCCAGCGACATTTTGCTGCCGCGATCGAGTTGGCG
>JAYVKG010000108.1:0-7530 GCA_043768625.1 Betaproteobacteria bacterium | reverse complement strand
TGAACATCGCCATCGCAGCCGTCGGCGGCTACGGCCGCGGTTTCCTGTTTCCCGCGTCGGACGTCGATCTGCTGGTATTGCTTCCGGATGGCGTGTCGCCGGATGCCAGCGTCGAGGCTTTTGTCAGTTTATTGTGGGATGTGGGGCTGGAGCCTGGCATCTCGGTACGCTCCAGGTCCGAATGCGTTGAAGAAGCGGCGAAAGACATCACGGTCGACACGGGCCTGCTGGAAATGCGCTGCGTGTGGGGCGACGCGGCGTTGGTCGAACAGCTTCAGCGCACGCTGAAAAAAACCCGCGTCGTCAGCGATTTTTTCGCTGCCAAAATAATTGAACAAAAACGCCGCCACGCCCGCCACAACGATGTGACCTTGAATCTTGAACCAAATATCAAGGAAAGTCCCGGCGGGCTGCGCGATTTGCAGACGGTGCTGTGGCTTTCCCGGGCCGCCGATCTGGGCGACGATTGGCACGCGCTGCAAACGCGCGGCCTGATCACGCCGTATGAATTGAAATTAATCAGCCATCACCGGCGCGTGTTGATCGATATCCGCATCCGCCTTCATTACCTGGCGGGCCGGCGGGAAGACCGATTGGTGTTTGATTATCAAACCGAGCTCGCCAGGGAGCTAAAAATCGAGGGCAGCAAAACCAGGCTGCCTTCCGAAGTATTGATGCGTCGTTATTACCTGACCGCAAAAGCGATCTGGCAAATGAATTCGATCCTGTTACCCACGCTGCTTGAGCGCATTTCGCACCGGCGCAAGGACGAAGTCAAAAAAATCAACGATGAATTCGATGTAGTGAACGGCAATATCGGCGCACACGACGAGAAACTTTTTAGTCGTGACCCGCGCGCTATTTTCCGCGCTTTTCTTGCGCTTCAGAGTGTCAAAGAAGCGGAATTTTTCGAGCCTGAAACGTTGCGCGCGTTATGGCGCGCGGTTCACCTCATCGACAGGAAATTCCGTGACGACGCAGAAGTAAACCACCTGTTCCTGAGGATATTGCAGAGCGGGAAAGTGACTTTTACGCTGCGCCGCATGAGCCGTTATGGCGTGCTGGGCCGCTACATTCCTGCCTTTGGTCGCATCGTTGGGCAAATGCAGCATGACCTGTTCCACGTTTACACCGTCGACGAACACATCCTGATGGTGATCCGCAACCTGCGCCGCCTGGTGTTGCCACGTTTCGCGCACGAATTTCCGTTTTGTCACGAGTTGGCCAGCGAATTTGCACGGCCCGAAGTGCTATATCTGGCCGCACTTTTCCACGACATCGCCAAAGGCCGTGGTGGCGACCACTCCGAGCTGGGCAAGAAAGATGCGCGGCTGTTTTGTAAAAAGCTGGCGATCTCCAAGACCGATACCGAGTTGGTCGGCTGGCTGGTGGAAATGCATTTACAAATGTCGGCTACGGCACAAAAGCAGGATTTGTCCGATCCCGGCGTCATTGCCCATTTCGCAAAGCGGGTCGGCGATGAACGCCGCCTGATCGCGCTGTATCTACTGACGGTTGCCGACGTGCGCGGTACCAGCCCGCACGTTTGGAACGCGTGGAAAGCAAAGCTTCTTGAGCAACTGTTTCGCGCCACGCGTAAGTTGTTACAGGGCGATGCCGTTCCAAATGAACACTGGATTGAAAACAAACGCGCCGAGGCACTGGCGCTTTTTCTTGCCAACCGCGCAACCAAAATCGGTAACGACAAACCGCCATTGTGGGCTCACGTCAGGGACAGTTATTTTCAACGCTTTGAGCCCGCCGAAATGGCGTGGCACGCGCAAGTGCTCGAATGCGACGCGGCCCCGTCGGACGCGATTGTGCGGGTGCGTACCCTGGCCGAAGGCAAACACGGCGACGACGATCAGCAAGGATTCGCCGTGATGATCATGACGCTGGACCAGCCTGGATTATTTGCGCGCATTACCGGCTATTTTGAAAAACTCGCCTTCGATATTGCCGCGGCCAAGGTCTACACCACCAACCACCACTACGCACTCGACGCATTCCAGATTTTTCCCAAATCAGGCACGACCTCACGCTACAAGGATGCGTCCGCCACCATTGAACGCGGCCTAGCGCGGCTGCTGGATGATCCGCCCACACCACCTGCGCCACACTCAGGCCGGGTCGCGCGACAGGTCAAGCATTTTCCGTTCGAGCCGGCGGTGTCGCTTGGCCCCGCACGGCAACAACCTTATTTCGAACTTAACGTAAGCTGTGCCGATCGACCCGGATTATTGTCGTCAATTGCGCGGGTATTCCTCGCATTCGAGGTAAATCTGCAAGACGCGCGCATCAGCACGCTGGGCCAACGCGCAGAAGACGTGTTTATAGTAGGCGGCAAAAAACTTGCCGATGCGGCCTTCGCGGCACAATTTCAGGCGGCGCTGGTTGCCGAATTGCGCGCGTAGCTGCTGGCCGGGACACCAGGCAAGACTGCATTCCAGGTCACTTTTTACCGCCCGCTATCTTGCTTGTTGTGCGTGCGTTTCCGCCAAAAAGCGCTTCGGTTTCACGAAATTGGTTTGCCATCACTGAGCTTTATCCAGCCGACAATGACGCGGTAGAGATACCAGACGAACACAATCGCAGGAAAAATCCAGGTGAAGATGATGCCGATACCCAATGTGACGATCGTGAGCACCCAAAATGTGCCCCAGGCAAGGATCCACCATAATAGTCCCCACCAAAACGTCCGCGACAGCCAGGAGAAATGCGTCTCCAACCACGTCCCGCGCACGTCGTCGCGCTTGACCATGCCAACTATCATTGCAACGAACGCAAGCAGTAACATCGTGAACGGGGCCAGCGCGTGCAAGCCATAAAGAAAATGGGTCACGGTCACCGAGCGTTGCGGATCCTTGACAGCGTTCGGTGTGACATCAATTATCTCTGCCATGATTTAATTCTCCTAGCGACCAGTTGGACTTGCGGAATCGAAGCGAAAAAACAAGCGGGGAAATAGGCGTCGGCCGGAACATTCTGCAGCCGGTATGTCTTTAGTCTAACAGGCTGCTAGTCGTCATCAACGCCAACCAGCTCAGGAAACAACACCTCGGTGTAGCCAAACTTGGTCATGTCGGTAATCCGCATTGGATACAAAATTCCATCCAGATGATCGACTTCGTGCTGCACCACCCGCGCATGGAATCCGCCGACGGTGCGATCGATTGCGTTGCCAAATTGGTCGAACCCGGTGTAGCGCAGGCTCGGATAGCGGGCGACCTGGCCACGCATTCCCGGCACCGACAGACAGCCCTCCCAGTCTTCTACCATCTCTTCGGACGTAGGCGCGAGTTGCGGATTAATCAGCACCGTAAATGCAATTGGCTCGCGATTCGGATAGCGTGGATTGTCCGTCACCTCAAAAATCACCACGCGTACGTTCTCGCCAATTTGCGGTGCCGCCAGCCCTGCGCCGTTCGCCGCCGCCATGCTGTCCTTCATGTCGGTAAGCAAGGCATGCAATTCAGGCGAATCAAATTTCACCGCCGGCCACGGTGCGGATTTCTCGAACAGGCTTGGCGTGCCCATTTTTACAATTGGTCGCACCGCCATCTATGTGTAACCCCGTTTTGATACCGGCATCGCATCGTGCAACTCGACCGCCTTCGACAGGATCGCACGCACCTGTTTCATGCCGGCTTCCAGCACTGCGTCTGCGTCGGTGAGCTTAATGCCGGCGAATGACAGCCCGCGCCCGGCGGCATGATTCATCGACAGCGCCAGCGTGGCGTAGGATAAATTCTGTTCCCGCGCGAGGCCCGCCTCTGGCATCGTGGTCATACCAACCATGCTGCAGCCGTCCTTTTCGAGACGGTTGATCTCGGCAACGGTTTCAAGGCGCGGCCCCTGCATTACGCCGATTACCCCCGATTCAAGTACGCTGATCGATATCGCTTTGGCCGCGGCCAACATTAACATGCGCGCCAGCGTGCAGTATGGAAAGGTAAAGTCGACGTGCGTGACTTCCGCGTCGCCTTCAAAAAAAGTGTGTTTGCGATCGTGCGTGTAGTCAATCACCTGATCCGGCACGGCGATCACGCCCGGCCCCATGTCGGGAGCGATGCCACCGACCGAATTTACCGCCAGCACCCGCGTCACGCCCACCGATTGGAGGGCCCAGATATTGGCGCGGTAATTGACCTCATGCGGCGCAATGGTGTGGCCATAGCCGTGCCGCGCCAGAAAAATTACTTCGGCCTTGCCGATTTTGCCGTGGGTAAGATGTCCGGACGGCTCGCCGTATGGCGTGCGCACCACTTCACGACGGGTGATTTCGAGATTGGCGAGATTGGTAAGACCGGTACCGCCGATAATTGCCAGCATGGAATTACTTTCCTTTCACCGCATAAATTGCCGGCAGATTTCGCCAGGCGCCAGACACATCCATGCCGTAACCATATATGAAACGGTTCGGCACAACGATGCCAACATAGCCGGCTTTCAGCGGTTTTTTGGCGTTAGTTTCCTCACCATAATCTTTCACGCAAAATACTGCGCAAGCTACACTCTTTGCGCCAGTGCGTTTCACCAGATCGACAATCGCGGCCAGCGTAATGCCTTCATCGAGAATGTCATCAAGGATAATGACATCGCGACCGACAATGTTGTCACGCGGAGCCACGCGCCAAGTCAATTGCGCGCCGACTGTTTTATCGCCGTAGCGCGAGGCCTGCACAATATCGAAATCCAGCGGGAAATCAAGTTGCGGCAGCAGTTGCCCCGAAAATACCACCGCGCCGCCCATCACCGACAGTATCAGCGGGTGCTGGTCCGCGTAGTCACGGTTGAGTGCCTGCGCAATGCGGGTAGTCGCTGCACTGACCTGGTCGGCCGTGAACAGAACTTCTGAATCAGCGAGTAGCTGTCGGGCTTGTTGTGCGTTCATTAAAGAAGTCTATCCCAGAAAAGTGTGCAGGCCGCACACCAGCAGCCATCGCGCGAACCCGCCGCCAGTGCAACGTGTTTGCCTCATCTTTCCCGAGCCGCCGTTCTTTATGAGGATGCAATGGACTGGCAACGGTCGACCGCGGCAATCAGGCCGGCGCCATGGGCTGCGGGGGAATATCCACCAGCCAATACAGCGACCTTTGCCTGTTCCAATCCATGTCGTCCTGCTGCCGTCAGGTTAATTTGCTGCCTTCAATTACGTTTTTTGCCCGCGCCATTTTCCAGAAAATCGGTAAACGCCGCGCCAACTTCATGATGTTTCCTGCCCAGCGCAACAGTGGCCTTCAAATAGCCAAGTTTTGATCCGCAATCGTAGCGCGTGCCTTCAAATTCGTAGGCAAAAACGTTTTCTTTTTTGAGTAACGCGGCGATGCCATCGGTCAATTGGATTTCTTTACCCACGCCTGCCTGAATTTTTTCCAGATGCGCAAATATTTGCGGCGTCAAAATATAGCGGCCCACCACGCTGAGCGTGGACGGCGCGTTTTCAGGTTTGGGCTTTTCGACAATGGCTGTCATCCTCGACACGCGTTCGCCGGCTTTTTTCGAAATCGGAATCGAGGCGACGATGCCATATGAGGACGTCTCGTGGCGCGCCACATTCAGTACGCCAAGAATCGAGGAGTTTTGTTTGCGGTACTGATCCACCATCTGTTTCATTACCGGTGCCACGCCCTCGCCGGCATCGATCAGGTCGTCAGCCAGAATGACGGCAAACGGCTCATCGCCCACCAGATATTTTGCGCACAATACCGCATGCCCCAACCCGAGCGCCTCGGACTGGCGCACATATACGTATTGCACGCCTGCCGGCAACATGCGCCGTACTTCTTCCAGTTGCCGGGTTTTGCCTTTTACCGACAGCTCCGCTTCCAACTCATATGCCTTGTCAAAATGATCTTCTATGGTGCGCTTGCCGCGCCCAGTAACGAAAATCATTTCGGTAATGCCGGCCGCCGCAGCTTCTTCGACGGCGTACTGAATCAGGGGCTTGTCGACCACCGGCAACATTTCCTTTGGGCTCGCTTTGGTGGCGGGCAGAAAACGCGTGCCGAGGCCGGCGACGGGGAACACCGCTTTGGTGATTTTGATATTTTTTTTCATGGTGGGTTAAGGTTGATCAGGTGACAGTTTCGAAAGAAATTCGGCTTCGTCCAGCACGGCAACGCCCAATTCCCTGGCCTTGGCGAGTTTACTACCTGCCTCTGCGCCGTGGATAACGTAATCGGTTTTTTTGGATACGCTGCCGGACACCTTCGCGCCCTGCGCTTCCAGTTTGTCTTTCGCTTCATCGCGCGACATGGTCGTGAGGGTGCCCGTCAAGACCACGGTCAGCGACGCGAAAAAATGCAGAGTGGCTCCAGGAGCGGCGTTTGACGGTGTTTTAGCCTGCATACCGCGCCCACTATTGACTTCCGACTCCGGCCACGTCACCAGGCACGCGCGTAATTGCGCGACCACCTCACGATTGTGCGGTTCATCAAAAAATTGCCGGATGCTCTGCGCGACCACCGGGCCGACATCGTGAACCTCCAGCAGTTGCTGCGCACTGGCAGCCATGACGGCGTTCAAATTACCGAAATGTTTGGCGAGGTCTTTCGACGTGGCCTCGCCGACGTGGCGAATGCCGAGGCCAAACAGGAATTTCGGCAGGGTGGTGTGTTTACTTTTTGCAATAGACGCGAGCAGATTGGTCGCCGATTTATCCGCCATCCGGTCGAGCGCCGCCAGGTTTTTCAAGTCCAACCGGTAAAGATCAGCAGGCGTATGCACCACATCGTGGTCGACCAACTGATCAACCAGCTTATCGCCAAGACCCTCAATGTCCACCGCGCGGCGTTGCGCAAAGTGCAGCAATGCCTGTTTGCGCTGCGCTGGACAAATCAGGCCGCCGCTACAACGGGCGATGACCTCGCCGTCAAGTTTGACGATGGCAGAATCGCATTCCGGACAACGCGTCGGCATTACGAATTCAACCGCATTGGCGGGACGCCTGTCAGCGATAACCGCAGCCACTTCGGGAATCACATCGCCGGCGCGACGCACCACCACGGCGTCGCCGATCCGCAAATCCTTGCGGCGTATTTCATCCTCGTTGTGCAGGGTGGCATTCGACACCGTGGTGCCGCCCACAAACACCGGCTGCAGGCGTGCCACCGGAGTGATTGCCCCCGTGCGGCCAACCTGCACGTCGATACCCAGCAACACCGTGGTCGCCTCTTCAGCGGGAAATTTGTGGGCAATTGCGAAGCGTGGTGCACGCGAGACAAATCCCAGCGTGCGCTGCTGCTCAAAGCGATTCACCTTGTACACCACACCGTCAATATCGTACGGCAGCCTGCTGCGCTGCTCGCCGATCCGCCGATAAAAATCGCGCAGGCCATCGGCACCCTGCACCACGCTGCGCTGTCTCGCGACGGGAAAGCGCAGCGCCTCCAGCCAGTCCATCAAGGCTGAGTGGGTGAACGGCAGTAAGGCGCCTTCAACGGCACCGATCCCATAGGCAAAAAAAGTCAGCGGCCGCGCGGCGGTGAGCTTTGAATCCAACTGGCGAAGCGCACCCGCGGCGGCATT
>JAYVKG010000107.1:0-1666 GCA_043768625.1 Betaproteobacteria bacterium | reverse complement strand
TGTCCCAACGGCAGCAGGAACACGCTGCTGCCGTTGAAAAAAGCGTGGGTTTCATCCAGATGTGCGGCGCGCACGCTCAAATCCCAGGCGTAGACTTCGTAGACAAGCGTGATGGCAGCAGTCACGGGCGCACATTGCCAGGTGGCTTTATCGATTTTTTCGCAGGCGACTGCACCGCCGCCGGACTGCGCGCGCAACGTAACGATGTGGCGCGCAAATTCGCGAATCAGGTAGCTGCCCGGAATCCACACCGGCATCATGAAGCACTGCCCGCCGGGGTCGGGATTGCTGATGGTTACGGTAACTTCAAACAAGTGTGCGGCGGGATTGGCGGGCACGATGGTGTAGCGGATAGGCGAAGACATGCGGGTTGCGCGATCGAAAACGAGTGGGAAAACTATTATAGGCGGCGGTTTCGTATATGATTTTGTCGACAGTAGTTTTTCTTCATGGCGGAGGTGTTGATGAATCAGATTTATTCGGTTGCGACGGCATTGGTCATGGCGGCCAGTTGCGCGGTCGGCAGCGCGGACGTAAGCAGCAAAACTTTGCGCTGGTCCAGCAAGGGGGATGCTGCAACGCTTGACCCGCATGCGCAAAACGAATCGTTCACCAATCAGTTCAACGGGCAGATGTACGAGCAGTTGTTGGCACGCGACAAGACCATGAAGCTGATTCCCGGCCTCGCCACGGCCTGGAAGCAAACCTCCGCGACCACCTGGATATTTACCCTGAGGCAAGGCGTGAAATGGCACGACGGCTCGGCCTTCACGGCGGACGACGTTGTGTTCTCGATTCTGCGTTCGCAGCAACCCACGTCGAACATGAAAGTCTATGGCAAGGCCCTCGGTGTGCCGAAGAAGCTCGATGACTTCAGCGTAGAGCTGACCACACCCGTGCCTAATCCGGTATTGCCGGACATGGTGGGCAGCGGCAACATTTACATAATGAACAAGGCCTGGTCGGAAAAAAATAAAGTGGCCAAACCGCAGGATTTTCAGAACAAGGAGGAAACCTATTCGGTGCGTAATTCGATGGGCACCGGCCCGTTCATGTTGGTGTCCCGCGAGCCAGACGTGAAAACAGTACTCAAGAAAAATCCGAATTGGTGGGGCATCAAGGAAGGCAAGTTTGACGGCAACGTCGATGAAGTCGTCTACCGTCCCATCCAGGCTGACGGCACCCGCGTGGCGGCGCTGCTGTCTGGTGAAGTTGATTTCATCCTTGATCCACCGGTGCAGGACATCGAAAAACTGAAACGTGAGAAAAATCTGAAAGTCTGGGAAGGCAGTGAAAACCGGATCGTTTTTATCGGCATGGATCAGGCCCGCGACGCGTTGCTGTATGCGGATGTAAAAGGCAGGAACCCGTTCAAAGACCAACGCGTAAGGCTGGCGCTGTACCAGGCGGTCGATGTGAATGCGCTGAAATCAGCCGTGATGCGGGGCCTCTCGGTGCCGACCGCGATCAACCTGCCGGCACCGGTCCAGGCCGGTATTCCCCCGGCCATGGACAAGCGCTATCCGTTTGATCCGTCCACCGCCAGGAAATTACTCACCGAGGCCGGCTATCCAAATGGTTTTACGGTGACGCTGGATTGCCCGAATGACCGCTACATCAACGACGAGAAAATTTGCGTTGCCCTTGCCGGGATGTGGTCCAAGAT
>JAYVKG010000106.1:0-6239 GCA_043768625.1 Betaproteobacteria bacterium | reverse complement strand
ATGAATTTATCTTCGGCCCTGTTAGTCGAAGTGAAAGCGACTTCATAGCCAGGCAGCTTGGCTTCAACCGCCTTGAACATGGCTTCTGATTCCTTGTCAAGGAACTTGCGTTCCCCTTTCCACGTGGTGAAGTCGGCGGTGGTCAGCACCCGGCGCTTGCGCGAATAGTTGACACCTTCCATATCGACCTCCGGATGCTCCGCGATCAGCCTTCCCTCCTTGCCGCTCACCGGATCGAATTCGAACACGGCTGACTTGTCACGGCCACGGTTTGAATTAACGATCAGCCGCTTGTTGTCAAAGGTGAACAGCAGCGGTTGAATGCTTTCCTTGAAGTTGGTGGTGGCGATAGGCCTGAAAGCATCCGCTTCTTTTTCGCGATAAAGCATGGTGGTATTGACGCCGTCGGTGGTTGCCGCGACCCGCAACTTGCCGTCATGATCGGTCATCCAGCTGGTGATGTTGCCGGGATTTTGCGCGATCAATTTTTCTTCGCCGTTCGCCACGTTGGTGCGGAATACATCGAATACCTTGGCGTCGCGCTTGTTGTGCGAAACGATGATGTGCTGATCGTCGTCGATCAGGCTATCGACGATCTGCGCGCGGACTTTTTCACCTGGCGTCAGATCCTTCAGATCTTCGCCTTGCAAATTGACCGAGACGACATGAAAATTCTCATCGCCGCCGAAATCCTTTACGTACAGGATACGGTCGCCCTTCCAGAAATAACCACCAATGTCACGCGCGGTCTCGGCGGTAACGCGTTTGGTTTCACCGCCACCAGCGGGTTTTACGAATACATTCATGCGTCGTTCAAACGGCGCCAGCCAGGATAGGTACTTGCCGTCTGGCGAAATCTGGTGCCCCGCCTCTTGCGGATTCTTGAAAAAATCCCGCATTGGCACCTGCTTGGCCGCCTGGGCCAGTGCCGGTGAAGCATAGCCGACGGTGCCGCCGATCATGCCAATGGCAACCGCAGCGGCCAGCGCACTTTGGTGGAATAACTTCATTGTGTCTTCCTTGTGAAATTGGAGGGTTCGTTCGCACACATCCATCGACAGGGACTTTGTGGGAAAGTTTGGCGAAACTGCTAGGATTTTAGCCGGGCTTGTTTCATTTGTCCGCTGCCGGGCGACGGAATGCGGGAAATATCGGATGGATTGCGGGCAGGCCATCAGCAAGCAAGGCTGATGCAAGCCACCAACGTTGCCGGCGAACAGAACCGGCAAGAAAGTGGCGCGATGCGCAATCCTGCCAGCAACGGCGTTCATTAAAGTGGCTGCATCACCTCCGCAATCCGCCCGCTCGTCACCACCTCCGCAAACTCATCCCGTAGTCGCGCACTTTCCGCCATTGCCCGGCGCCAATAACGCAGGCGGCCGTCATCATCGCCCATGAAACGCTTGAAGTCGTTGCGATCAGGCAGTTTCCGGTGTGGTAGCGCAGCCAGATATTCGCGCGTTGGCGAAATCAGAATCATATTAGACAACCACGGGCCTTCGGCTTTACGCCATGGCAACATTTTGTCCAGCCAGCCGGGAACGATTTTATCGGTGAAATGGGGATAAAGCACCAGGCCCGGCGAGCGATCATAAGGCAGATGCAGGTGGTAGTCGATAATGCCGCCGTCCCAAAAAGTGCCCAGCGGTGCATCGGCGATTTGCGCCACACCTTGCAGTACCAGCGGGATAGATCCCGACGCGATGAGCGCATCGCTGAAATTTTGCGCCGTCAGTTTTACGTAATGGGTGCAGAAGCGATCAAACAATTGCCCATCACCGGCGGGGAAACCAGCAGTGACGCCGCTTCCTGCACCGGCGAACGGCACGCTTTCCCGCCCGGCGTAAAACCATACCCGATCCAGAAAATGCCGTAATTGCGGCCGTCCGACCGCGTTGGCGAGCGCCGCCAGTGCGAAACCGGCATGGGTACGGCCGCGCGCTTCGCGTTTCAAAATGCCTTTGCCGCGACCGACCAGCACGTTCAACTGGTAATGCCGGTTGGTCAGCAATTCTTCCTCACGACCATTGAACAGCGAATGCGTTAGCGAGCGCGCATACGCCGAGACATATTTTGCATCGACTTGCCGAGGATAGCGTTGTTCGCTGTAGGCTTTGGCAAAGGCCTGTAACGCATCGCGCGGATTGTTTTGACAGGCGGCTGCAAAGCGCCAGGCGCCGATGGACGCACCGATCAGTTTGACCGGTTGGGCGCGCGTGGCAAAGCCGGAGGGTAGCCAGTCGGCAAACAGATACTCGTCCAGAAGCGCCAGGCCCAAGCCCTTGGGACCGCCTGCTGCTCCTGGAACAATGTCAATGTCATTGGGTCGCAGCCCGTGTTCGCGCAAGTGCTGTAGCGCGCGGGGACCGGCGCGAATAATAATTGATTTCATGCTTTGCGTTAGGACGATTGTTCCTGTTGGTGCGCTATTGTCGCGCATCTGGCGGTCTAGAATGCGGTTCCCCAATCAATCCTGAACATTGCATTCCTATGTCTCAATTATTCTCGCCCTTCACTCTGCGTGACCTGACTTTTAAGAACCGCGTTTTCGTTTCGCCGATGTGCCAATACAGTTGTGTCGATGGGATGCCGAATGAATGGCACATGGTGCATCTGGGCTCGCGCGCGGTCGGCGGCGCGGCGATGGTGATGACCGAAGCCGCCGCCGTGACGCCGGAAGGCCGCATTTCACCGGAGGATGCAGGCATCTGGTCCGGCGCGCACGCCGCGGCCTGGCAGCCGATTGCCGCTTTCATCAAAGCGCAGGGCGCGGTGCCGGCGATTCAGCTGGCACACGCTGGCCGCAAAGCATCGACGTTTTCGCCATGGCGGGGCCACGGCGCAGTCGGGACAGAGGTCGGCGGTTGGCCGGTGTCAGGCCCCAGCGACACGCCGTTCTCATCGAGCTACCCGGTACCGCGGCAAATGTCCGTCAATCAAATCGGCGAAACGGTCGAGGCCTTTGTCACCGCCGCCAAATATTCGTTGGCAGCTGGTTTTGAGGTGCCGGAAATTCACGGCGCGCACGGCTACCTGATCCACGAATTTCTGTCGCCGTTGTCGAATCTGCGCACGGATAGTTACGGCGGATCGTTGGAAAATCGCATGCGTTTTCCGTTGCAAGTGTGTGCGGCAGTCCGACAGGCGTGGCCCGCACATCTGCCGGTGCTGGTACGGCTTTCCGCCAGCGACTGGGTGACCGGCGGTTGGGATGTTCAGCAGTCGACTGAATTTTGCAAACGCGTCAAAACGTTAGGCATCGATCTGATCGATGTCTCCTCTGGTGGCAATGTTCATGACGCGAAAATGACCATTCGGCCCGGCTATCAGGTGCCGTTTTCGCGGGTAATCCGGGCGGACGCCCAGATCGCGACCGGCGCGGTCGGCTTGATTACAGAGCCGGTTCAAGCCGAGCAGATCATTGCCGACGGCGATGCCGACTGCGTATTTCTGGCGCGCGCCATGTTGCGCGATCCCTACTGGCCACGCCACGCGGCGCTGGAATTAGGCGACACGTTAGAATGGCCCGACCAGTACAAGCGCTGCGGCGTAAATGCGTTTGGCAAATAGCAATGGAGCCCTCATGATTGACCTTTATTACTGGCCAACGCCGAACGGCCACAAGATTACCCTGTTTCTGGAAGAGGCCAAGTTACCCTACCTGATCAAACCAGTGAACATCGGCACCGGTGAGCAATTCCATCCTGATTTTCTGAAAATTTCGCCGAACAACCGGATGCCGGCAATCATCGATCACGCGCCCACCGACGGCAAAAAACCCATCAGCGTATTCGAGTCCGGTGCGATTCTGCTGTATCTTGCCGGCAAGAGCGGCAAATTTATTCCCGCTGATTTGCGCGGGCAGGTTGAAACGCTGCAATGGCTGATGTGGCAGATGGGTGGGCTGGGGCCGATGGCAGGGCAGAACCATCATTTCCGTAATTACGCGCCAGAAAAAATTCCGTACGCGATCGACCGCTACCTGAACGAAACCTCGCGCCTGTATGGCGTATTGAACAAGCGGCTCGCCGATCGCGCTTTTATCACCGGCAAGCTTTACACGATTGCCGACATGGCCGCCTACCCTTGGGTGATTCCGCAAAATCAGGGTCAGGACATGGAGGATTTTCCGCATCTGGCGCGCTGGCATGCGGCCATCAAGGCGCGTCCGGCCACCTCCCGCGCCTACGCGCGCGGCAAGGAGATTCGGCCGGAGGCAGCCACGGCGATGTCAGATGCGCAGAAAAAGATTTTGTTCGGTCAGGATAAAAACACCGTCAAGTGAGCACCCCGCCGCTAACGTGGGCGGCGCTACGCGGTTTCGCGTTCGCTTTTTTCGCCGTGGGCGCTTGAACAAGCGATCAAGAAATTGGGTTGCTTTCAGGCCGAGCCCATTCGTGCCCCGGCCCGCGCGCAGGACCTGATACTTCGGCATCGCGTGGTCGACTGCCGCGTGGACGACCTGGAAAAAAACTTCGCTTTGCTGCCATTGATAGAGGACAGCATCTACAACTATGGTTTTTTTATCGCGACGAATTGGCACTGCTGTACCGGCGCACTACTTTCCCACGCCGACAGAATTTCATGGCCGAACACGCGTCGCAACGCCGTAAGGTACTGCGCTATCTGAAAAAATCAGGAAGCGCATCCGCGCCAGATTAAAAATCACTCAACAGCGACAGGCATGTCAACAGCTGGGGCGGAAGTTCATCAGTTACCACAGTGTTGCTGGAAGGGTCGCATCACGCGGGCAAAGTCCACGTCTGTCGCCGCGATGCCGGCATTCGCGTGTAGGCATCAACGCCGACGTTACCGCGCATGTTCAAGCCCGTTGCGCGAGCCGACGGCTTGCTTCGGCTCGTCAATAATCTGTATGCGCTGCGGCCACTGCGCAGTTTGACGCAATGTGGGCGCGTGATGGGCGCTGCTCGTCCCGGCGTCGATTACATCGCGCGCTTGATGTTCAAGTGGGGCTGGCAGCGCCGTGAAACAATTGACCGTATCACTGATGCGTGGCCGGCCGACGACTGGTTGGCCAACGTCATCGACGACAAAGTGGGTCTGTTAACGCCGTTCGATCCGGTGGTGTGGGATCACATTCGCTTCAAACATTTTTGGGCTGGCGGTACCGCTTTGGGGGCTACACGCCATTGGTAAAACGGCTTCAAGGCTTCTATGCGTTGCCCTTGCTTTGGCGAGATCACGTTATTGGCCGGGGCAACGCGGCATCAGGCAGCGATGGCAGGCGACAGGTACAAAGTGGCTATGCACGCAATATACCTGCGCGCGCTAAGCTGCGCGCGCTGAGGCAACCATTTTTAAACACGAGCTTGAGGCGGAAATTGACCGGCTGCGGCTTTTTGAGTGGCGCGGTAAGACAGACGGGAGCGCCGCAAATTGGCGGCCGACACGAGCACTGGCGCGGCATTTCAGACATAAATGGTCGGTGAGACGCATAAAATGGCGCTCTGCGTTGTTAATATTTACTTTTATCGCCAAGACTATTGTTTTGCAGCCGCTTTTTTATTCTTATTCAATTCCAAAATGTAATCGTTGTATTCCCTGATGGCGCTATTGCCGATTTCGGTATGCTGTTTCGCCAGCTCGCCCTGCGCCTTGGCGAAAGCCTGCATGCAATCGCGGTAAGCGTTCACTTCGTTGCCGAAAGTCTTGAGCTGATGGTTGGTTGCGAGACGACCGGGCTGCTCGGATTTGGCGCAATGGTGTTCGGTTTTCAGATCTGTACTCATCGCGACTGGTGGCTGGATTGCCGGTGTTCGTGCGATCACAGCCGTGGCAAACCAGGTGGAAATAAAAAACCCGATGCGCTTTAGCATGTTGCCAATTCCATAGCCATTGAACGCGCCAGCATGAGAATGATGGCGCAGTTGACACTTTCCCGATTGATCAATAGCTGCGTTGCGGCCGCGCGGCGGGAGGCTCGACAATGCCGGTTTTTTTAGGCGTATCCGATTCTTTGGGGGTCACGATCTTGATGGCCTGCTCGGAGAAAGCGTTGTAGTCCTTGGCCGCTGCATCAGCGGCAGACGCTGCGGCAGACGCGGCCGTCGATGCCTCCAGTGCAGACAATCTAAATGCCTCGGCTTCTTTCTGCTTCACCGCTATGATCGTTTTTTGGCTTTCGGAAAATGCCTGCACGCAATTCCTGAAGGTTTCCAGTATACGTACGAACGCGTTAGCCTCGGCGCTGGTGAGTTTTTTCGACGCGTCCGGCATCG
>JAYVKG010000105.1:0-12087 GCA_043768625.1 Betaproteobacteria bacterium | reverse complement strand
TAATTTCCATTACGAGTGCATCGCGACTGGCCTCGATCAAATTCATATGCGTGGCAACACATGTTGCGCCGCAGGTGTCAGCCGTTAGCCCTTTGCCGAAATAAACGGGAAGAGCGGTAACTTCAACCAGAATGTTTCGGCTAATCGGACTGCCTACTCTCTGGTTACCATCAACCTGATTTCGTTGGAGCGCGGAACAGGCTTCTACCAAAGCGCCGAGCTGCCCAATTCGACGCACCCTGCCATCGAGGTCCAGCCGCCAGTTCCCGCCTACCTTATAGGTATCAAGTATTGGAGAGATGTCCTTGGCAATCAAGTCGCGGACGCCTTGATGGATTTCTTGACATCGAATCCCCGCGATCTTTTCATGCCGACTCACCTCACCCTGCAAAAAAATAACCAAGCGGTCCTTGGCGATTTGTGTGCCCTCGTCTCTCAGCAGTTTAAGTACGCCGAATCCGAGCATTACAACGACGAGCACACTGAGCGCGCCGACAAGGTATTTTGCTCTACGTGCGATTCCATTGTTGGGCATTGTCATATCCAATCATTTAAGAAAACAATACCATCGGAAGAGCTCGCTGCAAATTCTAGCCGCCTCTCCAATGCCCTGTACCGGTCCTTGACCGAAGGCACCAACCATATGCTGCATCGCTCTGGCGCAGCAACGCATCAAGTACGGTTCTGACGCCAACAACGCACTGCCTCGCGTCTCGTGTAACCGCTGCTGGGTCCCAACATTGCGTGCGACCTTCCAGCTTGCCCTTTGCATCGTCAATGCAATTGTTTACACCTTGAGCATACGCTTGCTGAAGTTGCTTTACATTGGCATCGTAGACCCCTTGTGTCTGCTTGCCCAACGACTCGTTTTCACCGGAGAATCCAGTGATGATTTTGCAGACCCCACGTGCAGCCACTCCAAGCCCACGCAAAAATATTCTCCAGAATGCCTCTGGCACTGCAATTGGATCGAGCCCAGTTCGATCGAAATATTGAATGGGATTTGCATTTGCGTATAGGTATGTATTTGTCCCTGCCACTCGGCCAACAGGATCGCTGGTGACATACCTCCCCAGCACCGCGTCATATTCCCGATTCCAATTCTGATGCAACCCCGTCTCCGGGTCCCTGTACTGCCCCGGAAACCGATGATTGAACGTCATCACGCCGAGGTTTGACGGGTTCTGATTCGGACTCGTCTCTCCAAACGGCAAACTATCCCACTTCCACAAGCTTATGTGCTGGTTCGATCCGTTCACTCTACTGAGTTCCCTCGGTGTATTCAAATGATCGGTCCAGATGTAAGCCACGCCGGTCTCCATACATCCACCACCCGCCAGGCACGGCATGACACCTTTGAGCGCTACCATCGTATCCCCCAGCCAGAAGATCTCGTTGACCACATTGCCACTGCCATCGTACTCCCCCAGCATATGCCCCGCATCGTCATACACGAAATGCGCGGTCTCGCCGCTGTTGGCTTTCTTCACCCTGAGGTTCTGGTAGTTGATCAGGTATGTCGTGTTGATTCCCGATGCCACCGCACTCACCATCCGCCCGCGCGCATCGTAGGTGTAGGTGTTCGTTCCATCGGTGGTGAGGTTGCCGGATGGATCGTAGACGTTGTTCCTGACGATGCCACCGCTGACGCTGGTTAAACGGTTGGTGCCCGCCTGATAGGTGTAGCTGCTCGTCACGCCTTGCAGCACCGATGTCGTCCGGTTGCCGTTGCTGTCGTATGCGAACAATTGCGTCTGCGTGATGTTGGGACTGGCAGTGCCGTTGCCCGTGTAGCCGGTGAAGTAGGTTAACCGTCCTGCGCTGTCATAGCTAAAGCTCTGCGTAGAGCTTGGGGTCAGGTCTTTCAATATCATATAATATTGAAAGACCTGACCCCAATGTTTTGTGACCCCAATGTTTTGCGGCCGCGAGCGTCGTAGGTGGCGGTGGTCGTGGTGCCGTTGGCGTTGGTCATCGACAGCACTTTGCTGTGGGCGTCGTAGCTGTTGTAGGTGGTGACTTGGCCGAGTGGATTGGTGACGGTGCGGACTTGCCCACGGCAACCGACACACGCATCTGCCAGGCCAAAGTAACTGTAGGTGGTGGTGTCATTGACGTCGGTACGTGGGCCTTTGACGCTGGCGAGCAGGCCATCGGCGTTGTAGGTGGAGAGCGTGGTGCGGGTCTGGCTGTCTGCGGTGACCGCCTTGTGAATTCGTTAAACACCAGCACTGGTGCGGGTTTCAGGGCATTCTATGGCTGGGAGGTGCGTCAAATGGCGGTCTGCGGGTAAATGTGCTGGGGAAATTTCTTTGGCTAAGAATCAATCGAAACTGACCCTATTGATTGCGCTATTGATTGTTCGAATTTTTTCTTGTGCTTGTGATCCACTATTGAACTTTACGTACCGACAACGCAGACATGTAACCCTCGAATCTTGCTACATCGATTGGCGATTTGATGGACGTACGAAGACTATTTTTCATTTCGATCACTTGTACCCTTAGCTTCTCTGAGAGCATGAGTTGATTTGCACGAACGGTAACAACGTAGAGAATATTATTAATCCTGAATTCATCTTTCTCAATCGCCAGACGACTCGTTGCATATTCAAAAACTTTTTCGTCACCCAAGGCAATAGCATATGCCAACTCCAAGTTAGGCGGTCTCATTTTGTCCATCATGAATAAGTAAAATGCGACCTGCTCGTCAGCAGGAAGTCGTTTTTGAAATTCGACTTGCTCCGAAAGTGGTAGTTGATGTGCGGCGCAATAATTTGGCGGTATGCCATCGCATAGACTCACACACCCTGAGAGCAATGCAAACGCTAGTAGAGCAATCGCCCGCCTCATGATTTGCCCTCAATACAACGTTTGGGGCAAATAGTACCCCCCTTAAATTGGTTTTGTAACTCCTCTTGAATTTTCGCCTGTAACGCATATGCGGCAGCCTCAAGTGAAATATTCCGATATGCAGCATCCGAAGACATGCCGTTCGCGATGCCACGTAGATACTGCGATCCATATCTAGAAATGAATCCAAAAACTCCTAGCTCTCTAAACTGTTGAGAGTGCAGTATTTCGTGAGCAATTAGCGCGACACCTGCTCCAGAACTTGGATCGTATCTATTGGGGCCAAAAAAGATGTTCGTCCCGGATGTCATCGCAACAGTGGCACCCGTCATACTCGGATCTAAGAAGAGTTGCAGGTCATTCAATAACTCATCATTGAAGTAAAAACCTAAAACATCCTTTTCACACTGAGAAAGAGGAGTAAGGCCATTCAAATCAGAATAGCTAATCGGGTTATTGCGCGCATAAGCATATGTATTTATTCCGCCGATTAGCCCAATCGGATCACTCTCAATGTACCTCCCCAACACCGCGTCATATTCCCGATTCCAGTTCTGATGCAGCCCCGTCTCCGGGTCTCTATACTGCCCCGGAAACCGATGCTTGAAGAACATCGTCCCAAGGTTGCTCGGGTTGGTGTTGGTTGGATTTTCTCCAAACGGCAGGCTATCCCATTTCCAAATACTCACATGCTGGTTTTGCGCGTTCACTCTCGTCAGTTCTCTCGGCGTGTTCAGATGATCGGTCCAAACGTAAGCAGTTGCGCTTTCAGTACATCCGCCCCCCGCAAGACACGGCATCGTTCCCTTCATCGCCACCATCACATCCCCCAGCCAGAAGATCTCGTTGACCACATTGCCACTGCCATCGTACTCCCCCAGCATATGCCCCGCATCGTCATACACGAAATGCGCTGTCTCGCCGCTGTTGGCTTTCTTCACTCTGAGGTTCTGGTAGTTGATGAGGTAGTTTGTGTTGTAGCCGCCGGCAATTGCACTCACCATCCGCCCGCGCGCATCGTAGTTGTACGTGTTCGCGCCATCGGTGGTGAGGTTGCCTGAGGCATCGTAAACGTTGTTCCTGACGGTGCCACCGCTGACGCTGGCTAAACGATTAGTGCCCGCCTGATAGGTATAGCTGCTCGTCACGCCTTGTAACACCGATGTCGTCCGGTTGCCGTTGCTGTCGTAGCCAAAGAGTTGCGTCTGCGAGATGTTGGAGCTGACCGCGCCGTTGCCCGTATAGCCGGTGAAGTAGGTTAACCGTCCTGCACTGTCATAGCTAAAGCTCTGCGTGGCGTCGGCCGTGGTGCCGCTGCCCACATAGTGGCCAATGCTGCTGATGCGCGAGGCATTGTCAAACGTTGGTGTTGACCATCAGGCCACCGGCGTTGAAGACCGAGGTGGCGGTGCCGGTGTCGGGGCTCTGGATTTGTTTCTGTTCGCCGAAGTCGGTGTATTGGTAGATGGTGATGTTGTTGTTGGGGGCGGTGACGGCAGTGACGTTGCCGTTGTTGTCGTAGCTGTAGTTGGTGACCCTGCCGTTGGCGTCGATGCGCTGGGTGGCGCGGCTGAGGCGGTCGTAGACGGTGCTGGATTTTGAGGATTCGATGTTGGCGGCGTGGAAGGTTTGGGTGAGCGTGGTGCGGCCGCTGGTGTCGGGGGTGTCGCGAATCTTTTTTCCGTTGGATTGGTCTTTGCCGATCAGGCGTTGGGCGGGGTTTCGATTCATGCGAACACTAGCACTGGTGAGGCGTTCGGGGCGCTTTGTGTCTGGGAGGTGCGTGGAATGGCGGTCTGCGTGTGATTATTGTGGGGGAATTGGTTGTGGAAATTCATGCCGCAAAACAATTCACGTTGCACCCTTCTTCCTTTTTTTCCCTTCTTTCTATGGGTTTTTTTTCTTCAACTTATCACGGTGCAAACGCCTTGAATAGATTATTAGATATATCGCGAGGCTAATCTGGAATATGACCACAAACCACCTTACATCGCCAAGAGCAGGTGTTAGTGATATGCCTGCCGCCCAAACGGCACTAACAATAAATATTCTAGCTACAAACTGCTCCAAATTCTTCTTCCAAAAGTACACCATAAATAATAAAAAACACATCACAAGATAAACGAGCAGGCTCCCAACTAAATGGCTGGACAAAAGGAGTTCAATTGGATCGTGAGTCATGTTAGTCCATTGGCTTTCCTGATATCGGGTCGAAGCACGCATTTCGTGCTCCCCAAAGCGCAATTGTCGCAAATGGCATGAGCCCCGCCCATTGCGCTGCAAATAATGGTCCTTCCATTGCACCAGCCGCCAACGCCGCTGAAAAACCAATGTTAGCCTTTCCCGCATTATAAAGTGCGCTCCCTGCAGCTATACAGCCCTCCAGTAATCCTTGCTCTGGAATTTCGTGATGTAGCTTGCGTAGTGATCCACCGACACTTCCCAACTGCTGCGCGTTGTACTGTGACACTAAGAAGCCGCCAAAATTGCCCCAGTAAGCATTTAAATAAGTGCTTTCACAAATTGTCAAGTCAGTGTCGAGTCCGGACGTATCACTTGCTGAGACCGGATTTCCACGGACATAAGCATAAGTATTTGGGCCAGCATCAAGGCCAATCGGGTCGCTCGTGATATACCGTCCCAGCACCGCGTCATATTCCCGATTCCAGTTCTGATGCAACCCCGCTTCTTGATCGCTAAACTACCCCGGAAACCGATGCTTGAATTACATCGTTCCAAGGTTGCTCGGGTTGGTGTTGGTTGGATTTTCTCCAAACGGCAGGCTATTCCATTTCCAAAGTGACACATGCTGGTGCGACCCGTTCGCACGAACGATGGGGCCAGGTCTTTTAAAATTATTTGATAATAAAAGACCTGACCCCGTTCTACCGTTCCCGTTCTATCCGTTAGGCGTTGGGCGGTGCAATTCATACGAACACTGGCACTGGTGCGGCGTTCTAGGCCTTTTGTGGCTGGGAGGTGCGTGGAATGGCGGTCTGTGAGTGATTGCATTTGCAGCTTCCAGCGAAATTTAATGTAAGCCTGACTCCTTATATTTTTCCTTTGAATCTTGCTGCCTCCAACCAACAGCACGTAGAAGAAATATCTCCACCACTCATGGCCACAAGTAGCAGCATGAACTCGACGACAATAAAACCTGTTGCAATGCCAACTGGGGTAAAGACCGCCCGCGAAAGATCGTTGAGCTCTGCAAACCGCGCGAAAATTCCACCGCCAATATTGCCACCCAAAACAATGCCTACGAAAACTACGCCTGGGGATAGAAGCCCGCCTAAAATCGCGGGCGCTAACCAATTGCGTTTTATGGGCAAATTCTTCCACACACGCGATTCGCAGTACAAACTCGCCCGAATCGCCATGACATACCCGAATATACCAACGGCTACAAGTAAGCCGGTCAGGAAATAAAACATAGCCTACCCACCATAGTCGTCGTTTAACGCGCTACCTGCCCAGCATTCAAGGTGACCCTTCGTTGTACAAAGTGGTTTGCATCCGTTCTCAAATTTTAGGGGATAGGGTCGAATGGCACTTACTTAAGGAAAATTTCGTTTAAAAAAAATGGGAAGCTTGGCGGCCACCTTCGATTCGATTTGCCCGGCATAGCGGTCTCATTGTCATTGGCACAGCGAAACATCCATCAAGTACGGCATGCGCCGCTGCTCAGGAAAAACCGGGTTCCAATGCCATGATTTCCACGAGAAATCCCTTAGGGAAGTGCCATTCGACGCTGCCCCCTTTAATTCACTGGACAGCAATGGGTGTTGACGCAAAGGTGTGTTCAATGCCTGCATTGCGACCAACTTGATGTGCCAGTGCTTGAACCCACGAGTGATCTAGCAGATTGCGCGTGCCTGCGCAGACCGGAAGTGCCCGCAGTTCTGCAGAAGCTTGTGCGACTTTCTCCGGTGAAATAACCGCGCGCGCTATGGCAAAGCCACGGTCGTCTAATGATCGAAAGACTTTTTCCATGCTGTCTAACGTTTCACAAGAGCGGCTCGCGAAGGCCGCAGGCTGGAGAGAGTCCGATCGCTGGATGGGTCAGGGCTCACGCGAAGTAGCGTTCAATCGGCCTGAGGCTGACTGCCGGTCGCCAACGGCTTCTTGCAACGACGCTGCCCGACCGAGACCAAAGGGAGGCATGTTGACGTAGACGCTTTCATGCGACCCAGGTGAAGCAGCGTAGGTTTCATGCCAGATTCCAACCGAGTCATCTGTGCCAATTGCCTTGTTGAAGGCCTGCCAGGCCGGTAGGTGTTGACCGTTCTTATCCTTGGCGTACGCCAGCAGTTGCTCCATTGAGCGCCAGTACTGAACCAGGATAATAGTTCGAGAGAACCAGGCTTCCGCGTGCATGAAGCCCAGCTCAGGCTGGCGATACAGCTCTTTGAGCATACGCGGCATTGCTGCGGCAACTGGCCACCACCTATGGACCTTGAGAGGTTTGTTGATTCTCATGCCGATGAGAAAGACGACGAAGTCACCTTCAAGATGTGCGGTAAGTCGATTTCGGTGAATCATGGAACATGAGCCCTAACGTTTGAATTCAGCGGGCGGCGCAGCCGTCCGGTGCAATGTAATGGTAGCCATGCATGCGGGCACGGTCAATTCGGCTCCGGCATTTTACTTTCCAGAGCCCTAAGGAATGCAGGTGGAATATTGGCGTCAGGTCGCCTCCTCGCTTCTGCGATCTTTATCCATGCTTCGCTATATTTTTCTTGGTGATACAAAGAAATTGCCCACCTTTTGTAGGCGTTTCCATAACTCGAATCAATCTTCAATGCTTGTTCAAAAAAACTATCCGCCTTCTGAAAAAGGTCGTCCCTATCCTTGAGCACTAAGCTACTGGCTTTGTTCGAGTATGCGCTACCGGCGTCTGAGAGAAGTGCCGGACGTTGAAAATTATCAGCGCAAAGAATCATCGCTTTTTCCAGGTGTACAAATGCAGGCTCGATGGCTCCTTGTGCGAGGAGTACTCTCGCGAACCCCCAGTACGCCTTGAAGTTGTTTTGATTGAGCAGCCATGCTTGATTGTAACGGCGCATCGCAAAATCGAGATTGTTCTGCGCCATAAACGCTTCAGCTTGAGCCCACCAAATGTCGCTCGCCTTTTCTCGAGTGCCAAAACCGGCGACCGCCTCTCTAATGAACTGTTCGTCTGCCTGTGGCAAAAAGTCAGGCCGAACAATTTGTGGTTGTCCATACATCGGGACGTTGTCGATTCGCGGACCAGCTGGCGTGGTGGCACAACCTGAAATAAGTAAGGTCGCACACAAGTAAGCAAAAAAAATGCGGCAGCAGGAATTCGGAAAGGTATTCATTAATGGCTAACCTAGAGTTGAGCGGGCTGCGCGGCTGTTTGCGCAGCTTTGCTCGAACGCGGGGTTAGCCGTTTTCAAAATGTTTCAACCTTCCAGACTTTAAACCCGATCATTTTGTCACCTGAGAACGTGCCGATAACAGAAACGCCAACATCGAAGTAGTTTTGCTCCTGACGCGCAAGCGTGGCAGCTTTGGCGCCTGGGTAAAGTTTATCCAGTTCAGTTGGTGTCATGGGGCGCTTACTTTCAAAAAAAGCGCGACCGATGTTTCCGCCCCATTCGATTTTTTGTTTGACGGCACGAGAGAACTCTGCCCTTGATTGACCAAGACGAAGCCCCGCCAAGTTCAGTGTCTTTGGAACGTGATCGGTTGGAAATATCGGGCACGGTTGAGTTTCGTCATCAATACTCACGCCAAAACCAACAAGCGTATGATCGGGCCCGCCCATTTCACCCGAAAGAAAATGCACCAGGCCCGTGGGCGCCCGGTAGCAGATTTTCGCCTCGTACTCTCCACCATCACCGCTCTCGATGAGCTTGGAAGGGCCGAGACTCTTTGTAATTTGCCCGAGAGTTAACTTTCCAAGTTTGAAACCAGCCATGATTGTGAATTGCGATCCATCGCTTTGCGCGGCTGCAGGAGAGGCCAGGCAAGCAAGCGCAATGAGAACCAGTATGCGAGACATGAGACGGCTAACGTTTGACTTAGACGGCGTGCCGAAGGCGCGTCTGCTTGAAGGAAGGTTAGGCATCGTTCGCGACGGCTGAGACCCACAGTCTTTTGGGGCCAAACCATTCAAACTGACCGAACCCATGTTGATTGAGTTGGTCCTCGACCTCCTCCTCCGATAGTGCGGTTGTTGAGAATGATTGTGTCCACCTTTGGCCAGAGATTTGGTAGCGCAGCGTCATCGTGACGCGGCTGCCCTGCCGCGCCACTTGCTCCGCGTAGTAGGTGACGCCGTGAGAGTTACCGATAGGGCCTGGCTGGACCGTTGCCAGCCATGCGGGGTCATGGCGTTTGACAAAGAACGTACCTGCAGTGGAGGTATGTCGTCTGGCTGCAGCGACGAACGCACTACGAACCTCTTGCTCTGGATGGTTGATTAGGTGGCTTGGAAGAAGAACAACTGACCACCGGCGGTTGAGATTAAGTTCTTCGATTGATGAACGTACGCCTTCAACGTCTGAGGGCAGATGGGCGAGCATTTCTGCGGATTCGTCTACACCGGTTGCCCGAAGACCCAACTTCACCATTTGATCGCAAAGTCTGCCGTTTCCGCAGCCGAGTTCAAGTGCTGCTGAGTGTATTTTTAGCGCTGGCTCGATGTCGTCCAGCTCGCCCATGTAGGGCAGCACTCGATACAGGTCTACGGAGCACCCGTCTGGAGTTTGAGGTCCTGGGCCTGCGCCCGAGAAGGAAGGTGCCATACGATGCCTAACGCTCGACATGAGCAGCGGGCCGAAGGGCGCGAAGCAGCCTTTGGAACGTCCGCTCGATGGAGTGGTTAGGCCACACTGTACGAAACCTCAAGTTGCCGCGCGGTGGCGAGCGCCAGATCTTGGCCTGCGATACGAGAGACCAAGTGGAGACTCATGTCTATTCCTGCAGCAATGCCGGCGGAGGTGACGACGGGACCTTCGTCGACCCATCGAACACCTTCTCGAACCTTGACGTTGCTGAATTGAGTACGGAAGTCCTCGATGTCTTCCCAGTGCGTTGTTGCAGCTTTGCCATCCAGCAGGCCCGCTTTTGCAAGCAAAAATGCCCCCGTGCAGACCGACGCTGTTATTGAGACCCGACGGGAGTACGCCTGAATCCATTCGACTATGTGTGGGTCGTTCACTTCGGCAGTCACGTCACCGCCGGGAATGACGAGTACATCGGCCAAGGGGCAGTTGTGAAAGTCGTAGTCGGGCAGGACGACCAACCCTGCACGGGCACGAACGAGTGCGGCTTTCCTTGCGACGGTGAACGTTACGAACGGCGCAGATGCGCCGGGGTTTCTCTTCTCGAACACGCGAGATGCTGTCGTGAACACTTCATACGGCCCCGCAAAGTCGAGGATCTCAGCTTCAGGGAACACGTAGATGGCGACAGCGGTCTGCATTTGTGTGGGACCTCACGTTTGACATGAGCTGCGGGCCAAAGGGCGCGAAACGGCCTTTGAAGAATTAAGGGGTCAGGGTTGAATCGCACTTACTTAGGCGTAATTAGATGGTTATTCGCAATATCGTAGGTTGGCGCTGAGCTTGCGAAGCCCAACACTTTGTCGTCGTACATGTTGGGCTTCGCAAGCTCAGCGCCAACCTGCTCTTTGGCTATTTTGTACCGTATTTAGGCGTAAGTAAGTGCCATTCGGGTCAGCGTTATTTGTTTTGAAAACAATTCACGGTAACCCTTTTGGTTCTGAGAAAATATTATTGGTCTGTCCCTAATTGTCCAAAGACTTCGAGCTGGGCCAATGAATATTGGCGGCTCGAGTCAATTTGACGTCGGCGTCAACAGCTACGGCTCCGGAAGAACCGGCGGACTATTGCCGAAGCGAACCAGAAACGTGGACCAGATTTCGTGCGTTCTAGAGCGCGTGAGCTCAAGCTGGCATTGCAAAGAGGCTTCATATCGGTATGTGCCTGCGAGCCAGAATAGATATGCATCGCCACACTGTTGTTGGCGATACTGAAGCCAAAGTTTTTGGGTTGCGTCGAGCTTCGGAGGTTCTGACAGTCCATTTGCCTGGACCTTAGCTGCTTCAATGTACTTGAAAAGTTTGGCTTCGGCGTTCGCGATCGCCGCCTCCATACACTTGTGCGACTCGGGAGTTGCGTTGGCTCCGGGACAGAGCGGCTCGGCGTGAAGGAGGGTGAATGTTGCGCTAAGAGCGATAACAGCCGCGATGCCGTAAGGTTTCATATGCCTGGTCGGTATGAGATAAACGCCTGACTAGATATAGGGAGACATTAAATTACTCACCATTCTAGACCGCTCCCTGCTATGCCGCGAAAAAAGTGAGCAAGAAGTCATTGTGAACAACAGCTTGCCACCCACAATGCTGAATATCACCACTACTAAAAAGTCACGAAAAGCAGCAGGCACCTTTTACTGGTGTCTCAGATCCAGTAGTTATCCCGTCCGTTTGCATATAGGGATATCGGGCCTGGCGGGGAATTTGCTAACGAGGACAAACTGGTGTGCCGGCCATCGTTGACCGGCCAATGACCGCTTGCGGCAGAAGGGACAGGCCGGTATCGACCCCAAGCTGTCCTTCGGGTTTCCTGAAAGCGGACCTTAACGCCAAGGCTTAACTTCAGGAATTAACGGGTCAGGGTTTTTATCTTACAATTTTAGAACGCCTTGTCCTTTGATCAATACCTGTTTCCCATCTGCCTCCATACGTGGTCTGCCTCGCGGCCGCGCTTGTCTCCTGAGCCCAGTCGCCTTTTCGATCTTGGCGTAGAAGCGCGAGTTGCCTAGCGGCTGATTTTGATTGAGTGCCAGCCGAATGGCATCTATTGCCGCGCCGTCAAGCGGCACGCGGGTTAAGGCGCGGTAAGCAGTTTGTCTGCTCCTGCCAGTCTGCCCCATTGTTTGATACAGGACATGCGGGGTGGTGCGGCTATCCGTCGCGCCCAGCGCGTTGTGCCGATAGCTCGTCCATCGATAATGTGCCGGGTCATCGACCATCGCCGCGCGTACCGGGTTGAGTTCAATGTAGCGCTGGCAGGCGAACAAACAGGTGTCCGCCTGGATAACAGATAGTTTGTAGCGGCTGTCCCATAAAGTGCCAGACCGTTGATAGGTGCGGTTGATGTACTGCACGTAGCGCCGTCCCAGCGACATGATGCGCTTTGGTACGGTTACTGCTTTTTTGGCGGTGAGCAGCAGGCGCACA
>JAYVKG010000104.1:0-31773 GCA_043768625.1 Betaproteobacteria bacterium | reverse complement strand
CTGACACGCGGTGATTCAAAAACGTAAAAGTTGCCAAGCCCACTTACCAACGGACCGCCCTTAGTCAGAGACCAATCGGTCTTGGTCAGATAGGTTCCCTGACCGGAAAGCTTCAGCTTGCCATTTGCGCCGAGATTGATGGTGGAGGTAATGTCAAGGTCAAGGCCGCCCACGATAGCTTCGCCGAAGTTGTCGAAGCGCCGGATGGTACTTTGAATCGGGCCGGAGTTGGCGATACCCGGTAACCAGGTTGCAGGATTCGCATCGCGAAATACCGTACCTCCCTTGAATCCAGGATTGAACTCGTTATTGACCACCGTCTGCGAATCAAAGCGGTCAATAAAGTCGCGGCGACGAATATTAAAATAATCCAACGAAGCTGAAGTATTGCTGGAAGGCGAAAAGATTAAGCCAAGGGTATAGCTTTTGGACCTTTCAGGTTGCAGATTGGTATTCGCGGAAATCAGGCTGGAAATAGACCGACCTGTGCCGCCATTGCCCACGCTGCAATCGTCCGGATTGGCTCCTGGTTTGCCGCAGCGCAATGGATCATTGAGGCCGTTGTTAAAGGATTGCACATTGCCCGATGAAATCTGCAGGAGTGAGGGCGCGCGAAAAGCTTCCGAATAAGTCGCCCGTACCGCCAATTGCGTGAGCGGGGTCCATTTGATACCGATCTTCGGCGTGGTTGAATTTCCGTAATCGCTGTAGTGGTCGTAGCGTCCGGCTAATTGCATCTCCACGTTTTTTGCAAATGGCAGCGACAGTTCACCATAGACCGAGGCAACCCTGCGTGAACCGTGAACCGTACTGGAGGCAACGCCGATAAAGTCTCCCGCCACATTGCGTGGATCCGACACGATATCGAAGTCTTCCTTGCGCAACTGCAGGCCTGTGGCCAAGGCCAGCGGACCGCCCGCCATCGCCGTGAGCTCGGTGGAGCCTTTCAAATCAAAACCAGTATTTTTACTTTCGCCTTTCTGGGTTTTATACGGATTAAGCGCGGCAATCAGCTCCGGGCTGTTGGTGCCAAAAAAGCGATAAGTACCATTGGCAACCGCCGCTTGGAAGGCAGGGAAGTAAAGTTGGCCGTTGTTGGTGTCCTCACGCTTGGTTTGGCCATAGACAAACGCGCTTTCCCAATCCCATGTCCTCCAAGTGCCGTTGACCCCCGCCACCGCACTGGTGGAATCATTGGTTACGTTCTGGAAGGTACGACCCAGGTCCTGGAAGCGATAGCGAAGACCCAGTCGGAATGGGTTGGGGTTATCAGGATGACCGACAGGCAAGAATAATGTGTACGAAAAACGTTGACCGGCAGCGTTGAACCATGTTGTGGGTGATGCTGCATCCAGCGCAGTAGCGGAAGCGATGAACTGGGTTTGCGCGCGCGTGAAACGAAACTCCCCGAAAGCGCTCAGGGTAGGTGAAATTTCCAGCGACCCACGGGTGAAAATACTCTTACGTTCGGTCTTCGCTTCAGCGTTGATATCGTCGAACTGGTTTGAGCGACACAGCGTTCCGAATGTCAGTTGTGGCGGACACCGGGGATCAAGCGGCAGTGCCACTGTAAAGGCACCGTTGCCGTTCACGGCTTCTCTACGGCGGTTTGCGGGGTAGCTCAGCGTCGAATTAGGAATTAAGCGATTCGCCAGCCTTGTGTACAACTCTGTGGCCACATCAGTAGCTTTGTAAACGCTGGTAGGATCGCGCTTGAAGTATTCCGCTGCAACTAGCACATTGAAGCGATCCTTGGCCAAATCGCCAAAGCCAACAGTACCGGCGATCGTTTGGCTGCGGAAATCGTTATCCTGGTTTTGCCGACCGGTGTACATCACTTCGCCACCGGTATAGTCCTTGCGCAGAATCACATTAATGACACCCGCGATCGCGTCAGAACCGTAAATTGCCGACGCACCGTCTTTCAAAATTTCAATGCGATCAATAGCGCCAACAGGAATCACGTTCAAATTGAAAGCAGCGCCTTGGCCCAAATTGGGGTCGGCGACTGGCGCGGCTTCAACGCGGCGACCGTTAATCAGCACCAACGTGGCAACGGATCCCAAACCGCGCAGTGATACTGATTGCGTGCCTCGGGCGAACCCGTTGCCGGCGTTGAAATCGTTCAGCGAACCACCCGCGACGGAGGGAATGTCGCGCAGCAATTCGGCTACGCTGTTGCTACCGCTCTTCTGAATGTCTTCGCGGGTAATAATCTGAATCGGGGAGGGCGTCTCGGAATCTACCCGTTTGATGTTAGAGCCGGTTACTTCAACCTTGTCAACCTTTTGTGCCTGCTGCGCATGGGCAACAAACGCAATGTTAATGCTGCCGACCCCAATCGCGACCAGCGCCTTGGCGATTTTTTTAAGGTGAAACATTAGATCTCCCTTCGTGCAATATTAATAAAAATGCCCGTAAATTCCATCGCGGATTCGCTTTAACATATAGCTTTAGACGCATGCAGATACTGCCTAGTGTTGTATTGTAGCGCGGCAGGCGACAAATGTAACAAATTGTGTTGCTTCTTTACAATGGCAAAAATTAGTCAGTTAGATCAGATATTTAAAATTCCCCCTGCGGTTAGGATGGACCGCTCACGTGAGAGTTATAGGCCCAATGTCAACATTTGTAGCATTTTTGCAACAACAACCTCGCTCGCGCATTCTGATTTGCAGCGGGCCAAACTAGCGGCGTTTTTTCTACTTTAAATGCAGCAAATCGCGCGCCAATCCGGCGACGTACAAGCGCAGATTAGCGGCTTGATATCAGAACGACTTGCAACGGAAAACTCAGCGCCCCAATCTCGCGGGGTGCTATTGGCATCTGCGTAACCATATGCGGCCACCATGCGGCGCAATCCTGCGGCGTCTGCGGCCTGCATGTCGCGCTAGTCGTTGCCGACGTGGAGTGTATGAGCAGGTGTCACGCCGATCAGCCGGGTTGCATACCGCAGTAGAGCAGGGTGCGGTTTTACGTACGGAGTGGAATCGCCGCAGACTATACATGCGGCGCGTTGCGCAAAACCCAGTGCCATTGCGATTGGCAGCGCAAACGTGCCACTTTATTGGTGGCGATGCGATAGAGAATATGTTGCTGTTTTAATGCGCCGGTGGGCGCATCAATGCCATCGAACAACTAACTGTCCAAACAAAGGCGGAGCTCATATTTATCGTAAAACACGTCGCGCAGCGACCCAAACAATTCGCCGCGCAGCTGGATGCCGAAACCGACTTCAAGCATGCCACGCGCACCGTTCAATACACGCGGACGAATTTGAGCATGTCACAACGCCGCGCCGATGGCGAATTGCATTTAGTGCGCGTGCCATGTCGGGCGTGGTGTCGGAAAAGGTACCGTCAAGGTCGAACAATGCCGGTTTGACCGGATAATCAGTCTTGGCAGTCACAGCCGAGATGTTGACTCAGCCGGTTAAATTAAGAACGCAAAAGATCGAGCGGTTTAAAGCCGCGATCAAACACGCCGTGCGCATTGCCGTGCCACCACTGCTCGATGATCGTCGTGTATAACTCGCGGTAGTCGATCACCGGTGGCGGCCCGTCGATGGAGAACACATCAACCATCGGAATGGGTGTGCCCAGAAGCCCGCCTTTTACTCTTCCGCCCATGACGATCTGCGTAGAGGCCCAGCCATGATGGGTGCCCTGCTTGTCGTTTTCTTTCGGCGACCGGCCGAATTCGTCGTAAGTAGCCAGTAATGTATTTTCCCATTTTCCAATTTCACGCATGGCATTGCGAAATGCGGCAAGGCCCTCGGCAAGTTTCGCAAGCGTCGGGCCGTGATACTTGCTCTGTTCCCAATGGGTGTCGAATGCGTGATGCTGGTCGTCATCGACAGCGGTCAGGCTAATGTGTACGACCGGTGGTGCCATGCCCGCCGCGACGAGTTGCGCGGTTGCCTTTAAAGCATCCCCAAACTCGTTCGCGGGGAACGCGGTGTTTAGTGAGACGCGTTGCTGTTGCACAAAGCTATCGACGATGTCACGCGCAGGCGCGCTTTCAAGATGCTGTGTACCGGCGACGGTCTGCCGTTCAAGCCACTCCGAGGGATGCTGCATATTAATGACGCGGACTTTGTTACCGCGAAATGGACCCATCGGATCGGCTTCACGGATATCGAGGTCACCAAACGCCAACCCATCGAGTGTTGCGACATTCAGTCGCCGACTATTGGCATCCTCACGCCACGTCCGGGTGATCCACCCATCGGTATAGTACTGGTGAGGACTGGCAGCAGTGAACTGCATTTCAAGATCACGATAATGCTGATTGGTAATTTCTTGCTGACCAACGCCTTGCAGCAACGCCATTTCCTTATTTTCCCACAGCGGCAGCAGGGATTTCAGCGCCGGATTAAAGCCGTGCGTAGCAGAAAATGGAATGAGCTGGTCCCGGCTTATAGCAATCGTTGGTCTCAGCTTTCGGTAGCGTGCATCATTAAGTGGCACAAACGTGTTGTAAGCGTCGTTGCCACCTTTCAAATATACCAATACCAATAAAGTCGAAGGCTGAGGAAATCCGCCAGTGTTGGCTCGCAGGCTGTTTGCCCAAGGAATGCCAGCCAGTGGCGCAATGGCCGCAAATGAAAGGAAATTTCGGCGATTCATCTTGCTGGCTAACTTTTCAATTAGGTTTACGGCACGCCATAATGTAATTTACGCTGACATCGTCATTTAGCGCATAGACCTTGGTAAAAGGATTGTAGGTCATCCCGGTGAATGCGGTGACGCTTAGGCCGACATCGCGCGCCATCGCGGCCAGCTCTGCGGGTGTAATAAAGCGACGATATTCGTGCGTACCCTTTGGTAGCAGGTTCAGCAAATATTCAGCGCCGATGATGGCGAATAGAAACGATTTTGGATTGCGATTTAAAGTGGAAAAAAATACCCAGCCGCCTGGCTTCACCAGGGTCGCAGCAGCCTGCATGGTGGATCGCGGATCAGGAACGTGTTCCAGCATTTCCATACACGTCACGCAGTCAAAAATGGCTGGATGCTGCTGCGCAAACTGTTCCGCCGCGATCAACTGGTAATCGACTTTTTGTCCAGTTTCGAGCAGATGGAGTTGCGCTACTTTCAGCGCTTTCTCTGACAAGTCGATGCCCGTAACATCTGCACCGCGTGCGGCCATGCTTTCGGTAAGAATACCGCCGCCGCAACCGATATCAACAAATTTTTTGCCGCTAATCCCGACTTGCCTGTCGATCAAGCCAAGACGCAGGGGATTGATGTCGTGCAGTGGTTTGAACTCGCTGTGCGGATCCCACCACCGCGCGGCAAGAGCGCTAAATTTGGCAAGCTCTGCATGATCGACATTGTGGTTGCTGCTGGAGGTCGTGTTCAAGTCGGGTTACTCCCAAATCGCTGCTGCCAGATTGCGGCTTTGGCTTTTAATTCGTCCATATCATGTCGGATAAGAACACGCTGATCGAGCAACAGTTCCCCATTAACCCAGACATGGGTTACGTTTTCGCGACCTGCAGCGTGAAAAATATGCGAGACAGGATTGTAGACCGGTTGCGTTTCGATGGATGACAAGTCGATGGCGGTCATGTCCGCCGCCTTGCCGACGACCAAAGAGCCAATTTCGTCCTGCCATCCCAATGCTTTTGCCGCGTTTAGTGTTGCCATTTCCAGTTTTTGGTGGGCCGGCAAGGCGGCTGCATTGCCGCTTGTGCCTTTTTGTAGTAACGAAGCAAGCCTGGTTTCACCGAGCATGTCCAGTCGATTATTGCTGGCGGCACCATCGGTACCGATGCCGACATTAATGCCTGCTGCCAACATGGCATACACGGGCGCGATTCCACTCGCCAGTTTCAGATTTGATGCAGGGCAATGCGCCACGTGCACACCAAGTCTGCTGTAAAGATCGATTTCTTGCGGCGTCAGATGCACGCAATGTACCGCGATCAGGTTGGGCCCGAGTATACCCAGACGCTCAAGTCGCGCAATCGGGCGGCAACCATGTGTTATCTCTCCCTGAGCAATTTCATCCAAAGTTTCATGGACGTGCATCATCACCGGGTAATCGGCCTCCGCTGCAATGGTGAATATGCGCGCAAACGTTTTGTCGCTCACCGTATAGGGTGCATGCGGCGCCAGCATCAATTTCAAACGAGAATCACTGGCGAATTCATCACGCGGCGCGAGGCACTTCTCAAGATAGGCTTCGGCATCTGCGGCATAGGGGGTCGCGAACTCCAAAATTGCGCCGCCCAAAGCGGCGCGCATACCTGATTTCAATGCCGCTCTCGCGGCGACATCATGGTAGAAATACATATCGGCAAAACAGGTGGTACCCGACCGAATCATTTCCGCTGTGGCCAACTCGGTGCCGTCAAACACATATGCTTCGGAGAGATGCTGTGCTTCGGCCGGCCAGATGTGATCGTTGAGCCACGTCATTAAAGGCGTGTCGTCGGCCAGTCCCCGCATAAGTGTCATGGCGGCATGGGTATGTAGGTTAATCAGTCCGGGAATGAGTACATGATGCGGTAAAACTGTCTCCGGCACCCCGGTGAATCTTCCATGCGCTGTCGCCACCGGTAATATCGCCAGAATCCTGCCATGGTCGACTACCAGCGAATGGTTTTCCAGTACCTTGCCTTTAGGTTCGACCGGTACCAGCCATCGCGGAGAAATCATGTGCGTCGTTGTCATTACTACCCGTACCAAACGTGCAGCTTGGTTTATAAAATTGAACTACAAACAAAAAGCCCCGCTGGAAGCGGGGCTCTTGTGCAACTAAAAGGCGATTACTTCTGTGACACGCCCTTAAATTCTATGTCGACGCGACGGTTCTTCGCACGACCTTCTTTGGTTTTGTTGGTAGCTACCGGCTGTGTCTTCCCTTTGCCGAGTGTGGTGATTTTCGCGGCCGGAATTCCTTTGGCCACCATGTACTCTTTAACTGATTTCGCACGGCGCTCGGAGAGTTTCTGATTGTAAGCATCGCTGCCGATGTAATCGGTATGGCCCGTTGCAATAACGACCTCAACGTCAACGTTTTGCATCTTGGCGACGGCCTCGTCGATCGATTTTTTGCCTGCAGGCTTCAGAACAGATTTATCAAAATCAAACAGCGCTTCGGCTTGGATCGTGATCGCTTGCTTGACCGACGAAGGTGCCGCAGCAGCTGCGGGCGGGGTTGGCGCTGCTGGTGCCGATGGTGCAGCTGGCGCAGCCGGTGCCGCAGGCTTCGCAGGCTCCGCTTTTTTTGCGCCGCAATCCGGATGCAGGATACCGCTCGTTTGCACGCACGCACCCTGACCATCACGAACTGGTGCACCTTGAGAATCGGTCAGGACGGGCGTGACATCGGCATATGCCGCACATGCGGCCAGTGCAGCGGCGGCCGCGTAAATTTTTGCCATATTGGCTGCGTTCACAATTAGGGAACTCTTCATTTGGTACTCCCGGGAGAATTAAAAATTTTTTTTTCGATGGTCGCGCTACAGCAGCGCATCGCGATTTGGAGGGCGAATCAATAGTGGACGAATCTTTACTGAAACTCGCCAAATGATACACGATTCGATTTGCTGGACACAACCTCCGCTTCGCATTTTTGCAACAACACCAGCCTTTGAGTTGCAAATTAACAACAGCGACGCGCGTCCAATTGAAACCACCATCTGTAGTGTGTGTGAGGCTGCTCTACTCCAAACAGCTTGTGGTTTTGATATCTACGTGGCATTTCGCACCTTGTTGTGTTAAATTATCCTGTTTGGCGAAAGCTTAAGTCCTTAAAAAACAAGCACTTAAAAGAACTACAACAGAGAGAGACGTTACGTGACAGAACCACTATCGCCACAATTTGCAAAAGAGACCATTCCCGTCAGCATCGAAGCGGAAATGCGTCAAAGCTTCCTGGAATATTCATTAAGCGTCATCGTTGGCCGTGCCCTGCCTGACGTGCGCGATGGCTTGAAGCCCGTTCACCGCCGGGTGCTCTACGCTATGCATGAACTTTCCAACGATTACAACAAGCCGTACAAAAAATCCGCCCGTATTGTTGGTGACGTCATCGGTAAGTACCATCCGCACGGTGATACGGCGGTGTATGACACGATTGTCCGCATGGCGCAAAATTTTTCGCTGCGTTACATGTTGGTCGACGGGCAGGGAAATTTTGGTTCAGTGGATGGAGATAATGCTGCGGCTATGCGCTATACCGAAATCCGCATGTCCAAGATCGCGCAGCAATTACTCGAAGATCTGGATAAAGAGACGGTCGATTTCGGCCCCAACTACGACGGTAGCGAAAATGAGCCGTTGATTCTGCCGGCACGTTTCCCGAATTTACTGGTTAACGGCGCGACCGGGATTGCCGTGGGCATGGCCACTAATATTCCGCCGCACAATCTTTCCGATACGATCGATGCCTGCATGAGGGTGCTGGCTGACCCGGCGGTAGACATCGAAGAACTGATCGCGATTGTAAAAGCGCCCGACTTTCCCACTGCCGGTATTATTTACGGGCTGGATGGTGTGCGTGAAGGTTATCGAACCGGACGCGGGCGTTGCATTATGCGCGCGCGAACCCATTTCGAAGATTTGGAAAAAGGCGGTCGTCAGGCAATCATCATTGATGAATTGCCGTATCAGGTGAATAAAGCCAACCTGCTTATCAAAATCGGGGAGTTGGTTCGCGACAAAAAACTTGAGGGCGTTTCCGATCTGCGGGACGAGTCGGACAAATCAGGCATGCGCGCTGTAATCGAATTAAAGCGCGGCGAAGTTCCCGAGATTGTGCTGAACAATCTCTACAAGGCGACGCAAATGCAGGACACGTTCGGCATGAACATGGTGGCGCTGGTCGACAATCGACCACAGTTATTGAATCTCAAACAATTCATCACCGCGTTTTTGCGGCATCGCCGCGAAGTCATCACCCGACGCACCGTTTTTGAATTGCGTAAAGCGCGGGAACGGGGACATGTGCTGGAAGGACTTGCGGTGGCGCTGTCGAATGTCGATGAAATTATTGAACTGATCAAAAAATCCGAGACGCCGGCAATCGCAAAGGAAGCTTTGATCGCCAAAGTCTGGCGCTCCAAGCTGGTCGAGGAACTGCTGACGCGTGCGATGGCCGACCAATATCGGCCGGAAGGACTGGCAAAAGAATTCGGCCTGCAAAATAACGGATATCGTCTTTCCGAAGCGCAGGCACAGGCGATTCTCGAATTGCGCTTACAGCGCCTGACGGGATTGGAACAGGACAAGATCGTTTCCGAATACAAAGAGGTAATGGAAAAAATCAGTGACCTGCTCGATATCCTTAACAAGCCTGAGCGTGTTTCATCCATCATCGCCGGCGAGCTTACCGAGGTAAAACAGCAATTCGGCGACAAGCGTCGGTCCGAGATCGTTGTCAGCGGTCAGGAAATGTCGATGGAAGATTTGATCGCCGCCGAAGAAGTCATCGTCACCATGTCGCATACCGGCTACATAAAGTACCAGCCGATCGCTGACTACCGCGCTCAAAAACGCGGCGGTCGCGGCAAGCAAGCCACGGCGATGAAGGAAGATGATTTTATCGATACGTTGTTTATTGCGAATACGCACGATTACGTGCTGTGTTTTTCCAACAAGGGCCGTGTGTACTGGGTGAAGGTGTACGAAATACCGCAGGGATCGCGTGCCTCGCGCGGCAAGCCGATTGTCAATTTGTTACAGATGCAGCCAAACGAAAAAATCAGCGCGGTATTACCCGTCAAGGATTTTGCCGAAGACAAATATGTGTTTTTCTCGACCAGCGAAGGCGTAGTCAAGAAAACGGCATTGTCCGATTTTAGCAACCCGCGCAAAGCCGGTATCATCGCAATCGCACTCGATGACGGCGATAATCTCATTGGCGTCAAGCAGACCGACGGCAAGTGCGATGTGATGTTGTTTTCCAACGAGGGCAAGGCGGTGCGCTTTGAAGAAGGCGACGTGCGCAGCACCGGTCGGGATACCCGCGGCGTGCGCGGCATGAATTTGTCGAAGGGCGGCAAGGTCATCGCCATGCTGGTTGCCGAAGATGAGCAGCAAAGCGTGCTTACCGCAACGGAGCGTGGCTATGGCAAGCGCACCTCTATTGTCGAATACACCCGTCATGGCCGTGGAACGCAGGGCATGATTGCGATCCAGACCAGCTCACGCAATGGCAAAGTCGTCGCGGCAATTCTGGTGCGTCCGGAAGACGAAATTATGATGATTACGACCGGCGGCGTGCTGATTCGCACTAAGGTCAAGCAAATTCGCGAGATGGGCCGTTCCACGCAGGGTGTGACACTGATCAATCTGGATCAGGGTTCTAAATTGTCTGGGTTGCAGAAGATTGTTGAATCTGACGAAGAGGATGAATCATGAAGATAATTAAAATCGCGCTTGCAGTTCTGGCATTCGCCGCCGGAGGTTGGGGGGCACAGGTTGCGGCGCAGACGGCAGTGGAGGTTGAGCAAAGAGCCGCTGTCAAGGAACTGCTTGACGCGATGAACTATAAACAGATGTTGTCGCAGTTTTCCGCGCCGATGATGCGACAAGTGATGGAAATGTCAGATCAGATGATCGAGACATCAGCGAGCCGCAGCAAATTGACTGCGGAACAAAAAGCCGAGGCGCGCAACGCGGCACGGCTGGCAACGGCCAAATCTTCGAAAGCGATGGTCGACATCTATAACGATCCGAAAATAGTTGAGGCGTTCGAAGACATCATGGCGCGCGCCTATGCAAAGAATTTCACCATTGCCGAGATCAAGGCAACAACCGCTTTTTATACCAGCGCTGCCGGCAGAAAAACGCTAACGATCATGCCGAAAATGATGCAGGAAGCGATGCCGGAAATCATGGCCGTCATTGCGCCCCGCATGAGTGCCATCATGGAAGAGACGACCAGGGATGTTGCCGCACAGATCGAAAAAAGCACGGCAGCTGAGAGCCCACCGCCTAAAAAATAATGCCCCGCGTATTCAACTTTTCCGCCGGTCCCGCCGCAATCCCCCTTGAGGTTTTGACACAGGCCCGGGAAGAACTCCTGGATTTTCGGGGCACTGGCATGTCGGTGATGGAAATGAGTCACCGCGGCGAAGTGTTCATGGAGGTTGCCGCGGAGGTGGAAAATGACCTTCGCGGACTGCTGGCAATACCGACCAACTATAAAGTGCTGTTTCTCCAAGGTGGCGGTAAAGGTGAGTTTTCACTGCTGCCTCTAAATCTGTTACGGGGGAAAACATCAGCGGACTATGTCAACACGGGACACTGGTCTGCGGGCGCGATCAAGGAAGCTGCCAAATATTGTGAAGTTAATGTGATCGCGTCCGCCGAGGACAAAAAATTCACCTACGTGCCAAAGCAGGCAACTTGGAAACCCAGTCGGGAAGCGGCGTTCCGCCATATTTGCAGCAACGAGACAATCCACGGTGTCGAATATTTCTGGACACCGGAAATTGATGATGGTGTGCCACTGGTGGCCGATGCCTCTTCGCATATTTTGTCCAGGCCCATGGACATTTCAAAGTTTGGTTGTATCTACGGTGGCGCGCAAAAAAATATCGGTCCATCGGGTCTCACCTTGGTGATTGTGCGCGAGGACCTGCTGGGCGGCGCGCACCCATTTACGCCTTCCGTGTTCAACTACACTCTGCAGGCGGCAAACCAGTGGATGCTTAACACGCCACCGACTTTCGCCGTTTATCTGGCCGGCCTTACTTTCAAATGGCTGAAAAAACAGGGTGGCCTTGCCGGTATTGAACTTCAGAATATGCAGAAGGCAAAATTGCTGTACCAGTGTATTGATGATTCGGGCGGCTTTTACCGTAACGATGTCGCGGTCGAGGATCGTTCACGGATGAATGTGCCATTTTTCCTGCAGAATGAATCGCTCAATGCGAAATTTCTAGAAGCCACGCAAGCGCTAGGATTGGCGGGCCTCAAAGGGCATAAAGTAATCGGTGGCATGCGCGCCTCGATTTATAACGCAGTGCCGCTGGCTGGTGTGATTGCGCTGTCAACATTCATGCGGGAATTTGCGCAGCGCAACGGTTAAAATCAGTGCGTCTGCGGCTTCTTTGCAGACTATTTCCGGCTACCAGGAGCCTCCGCAAAAACTACGCCAATGTCTGACGATCTTACCAAACTGCGTTCCCAGATTGATGCGCTTGATGCCGATATACTCGCGAGTCTTAACGCCCGTGCCGTCCTCGCGCGCAAAGTAGGGTCGCTCAAAATTGGCCAGGCGTACCGACCCGAGCGAGAAGCCGAGGTGCTCAGGCGCATCATCGCAATTAACAATGGGCCGCTTCCCGACGAAGTCGCCGCACGCCTGTTCCGCGAAATCATGTCGGCTTGTTTGGCGCTTGAGCGGCCGATTACGGTTGCCTACCTCGGGCCGCAAGGGACATTCAGCGAGCGCGCGGCAATAAAGCAATTCGGCGAGGGTGCCGAGACTGTTCCGCAGTCTTCCATTGACGAGGTTTATCGCAGCGTGGAATCGGGCGCCGCAGATTTTGGCGTAGTGCCGGTGGAAAATTCCACCGAAGGAGCGGTTGGTCGTTCACTCGACCTGATGCCGCAGACACCACTGAAAACTTGTGGAGAAGTGCTGCTGCGAATTCACCATCACTTGATGGCCCGTTCACAATCAGAATTTGAAGTAATTCAGCGTGTGTTCTCGCATGGCCAGTCGCTGGCGCAGTGCCACGAATGGCTTAACGCCAACATGCCACATGCAGAGCGTGTAGCAGTGTCGTCAAATGCAGAAGCCGCGCGCAAGGCGTCCATTGAGCCTTTTTCTGCCGCCGTTGCGGGTGACATGGCGGCTGCAATCCATGGCTTGACAATGCTGGCTTCTAACATCGAAGACGAACCCAACAACACCACACGGTTTCTGGTGCTCGGTAATTATGAGCCCCAGCCTTCTGTGTCCGGAAAAGATAAAACATCGCTGGTGCTGGCGGCGGCAAACCGCGCCGGTGCAGTTTACGAAATGCTCACGCCGTTCGCAAAACGGGGGGTGTCGATGAGCAAATTCGAATCGCGCCCATCCAAGGTTGCGATGTGGGAGTACCTGTTTTTTGTCGACATTGACGGACATCAACAGGATTCCAATGTCATTGAGGCGCTGGCAGAGCTTCGCCGTATTGCTGGCTACGTGAAGGTGCTAGGCTCGTACCCTGCTGCCGTGCTGTAATCAAGTGCTTTTGCTTTGCATGCATTGAGCCGAGAATAATCTGCGTGCGCTGATAAGCGCTGCCATTTTGTAAGAAATAATGACCTCTTCACTATCTGCATTTGATCTTGCGACCCTGGCTCCCAAGTATGTTCGTTCCATCGCCGCCTATCTTCCAGGAAAACCGATTTCGGATGTTGCGCGTGAACTCGACCTGAACGAAACCGACATCATCAAACTGGCTTCCAACGAAAATCCACTCGGCGCCAGCCCCAAGGCGATAGCAGCCATCCATTCCGCGCTAGGTGAATTGGCGCTGTATCCGGATGGCAGTGGATTTGCATTGAAGGCGGCGATCTCGAAAAAATATTCTCTCGCACCCGAGCAAATCATTCTCGGCAACGGGTCCAACGATGTGCTTGAATTGGCGGCGCGTACCTTCATGAAGGCAGGCGACTCTGCGGTTTATGCGCAGTATGCGTTCGCTGTTTATCCGCTGGTAACGCAGGCAGTCGGTGCAACCGGCATTGAAGCACCCGCGAAAAACTTCGGCAATGATCTGGAATCAATGCTGAAGGCGATTCGCGCGAATACCAAAATGGTTTTTATCGCCAACCCAAATAATCCAACGGGGACCTTTATTTCTGGTGCCCGACTTCATGCATTCATAAAGCAGGTGCCCGGCAACGTGCTGGTGGTGGTGGACGAAGCGTATGGTGAATACTTGAGTGACGGCGACAGCTACGACAGTGTGCCGTGGCTCACGGAGTTTCCGAACGTTATCATTTCTCACACTATGTCGAAAGCCTATGGCCTGGCGGGTTTGCGAATTGGGTTTGGTTTTGCACAGCCAAAACTTATCGACCTGATGAATCGCGTGCGGCAGCCCTTTAACGTGAATCATCTGGCAATGGTTGCGGCGGTTGCCGCGCTTGGCGACGACACGTTCATTCGGCAAAGCCGTAGCGTGAACAATGCTGGTTTGCTGTTTTTGGCAACAGCACTTGGAAAACGCCGACTTGCAACCATTCCCGCATTCGGTAATTTCATCACCTTCAAAATTGACCATGCAAAGCGTGTTTTTAACGCGTTGCTGGAGCAAGGCGTTATCGTCCGACCACTTGCAGGTTACGGAATGCCGGATTACCTTCGCGTCACAATTGGCACTGAAACGCAAAATCGACGGTTCCTTGCGGCGCTGGATGTTGCGATCTCGTCTACTGACCAATAGTTGAAGGTTGTGTGTTGGCGAGCTTCTTCAGACACTTGCCTTCTGCGAGGCGCTCAAATGCTAGCGTTTAATGAATAAATTATGAACATTGCAATCATTGGCGTGGGCTTGATAGGCGGCTCTTTTGCACTCGCGTTGCGTGGCTCCCGTCGCAACTTGCGCGTGATGGGCGTCGACCGTGACGTGGCGTCGCTGGACGATGCGCTGCGCCGTGGCGTGATTGACGAGGCAGTGTTAATCACAGCAGTGGCAGATTGCGATGTGATTTTGATCGCCGTGCCGGGACGCCAGGTGGCAGCGGTTCTTGCGACCATTTCACCACAGCTCGGGCCCACCACTGTCGTAACCGATACCGGCAGCACTAAAGTTGATGTGATTGCGGCCGCGCGCGCGACGCTTGGCAGTAAAATTGGCCAGTTTGTTCCTGGCCATCCGATTGCCGGTCGCGAACATGCCGGCGTTGCCGCCGCCACCGCAGAACTATTTGAAGGTAAAAATGTGGTGCTCACGCCGATCGCAGAGAATATCCAGCAGTCGGTGGAACGCGTGCGGTCCATGTGGGGTGACTGTGGCGCGCGCGTCGTCGAGATGCCTGCCGCTACGCATGACGCCGTTTTTGCGGCAGTGAGCCACCTGCCGCATCTGCTGGCGTTCGCGCTGGTGGATGAGTTAGCGTCGCGCCCAAATGCGAAAACGCTGTTTTCTTTCGCTGCGAGTGGCTTTCGCGATTTCACCCGCATCGCCAGCTCGAACCCGGAAATGTGGATTGACATCGCGCTTGACAATCGTGATGCGCTGCTGCGTGAGCTTAACGCTTACGAAACGCAGGTAATTGTGCTGCGAACGGCGCTCGAAGCCGGTAACGGCGCCGCGCTCAAGGCATTGATGTCGCGTGCAAAGACGGCCAGGGACCGCTGGTTGGCCGGCGAACTCGAAGGTTTTCGCAATGAGGCGACCTGATGTCACGGCTTGAATACCTGGATGTAGGTCCTTATCGTCGCGCCGCGGGGACGGTAACTTTGCCGGGATCGAAGAGTATTTCCAACCGCGCCCTTCTGCTGGCCGCATTGTGCACCGGCCGGACCATGCTTAAAGGGCTGTTGAAATCCGATGACACCAAGGTGATGATTGCGGCGCTCCGGCAGCTGGGGGTAACCATCGAAAGCGGTGAAAGCGGGGATGGACAGGTAATGGTCAATGGGACCAACGCTTTTTCTGTGAACAGTGCCGATCTTTTTCTAGGCAATGCCGGTACCGCCTTTCGCCCGCTGACGGCCGCATTATCATTACTCGCGCCACCGGGCGGACACTACCGGCTCTCGGGGGTCGCGCGTATGCATGAACGCCCGATCGGCGATCTCGTTGATGCATTGCATTTACTCGGCGCCGATATTCGTTACGCGGGAAAAACCGGCTTTCCGCCGCTGGAAATTTATAGCAAGCAAAATCTGGTGCGAAGCCATGTGCCGGTGCGGGGGAATGTTTCGAGCCAGTTTCTGTCGGCACTGCTGATGTCGCTGCCGATCTTGACCCGCCAGACGGGCCGCACGGTGACGGTTGAAGTCATTGGCGAACTAATTTCAAAACCCTACGTTGAAATTACCCTAAGGCTGATGGCCGCTTTCGGCGTGGAAGTCAAACGCGATGGCTGGCAAAAGATCGTGGTGCCTGCTGGCGCGCGCTATCGGCGGCCGCCAAATAATTTATTCAAGATTGAAGGTGATGCCTCCAGTGCATCCTATTTTTTGGCCGCGGGCGCCCTCGGTGGAGGCCCGGTGCGCGTGCTCGGCGTGGGAAAAGCGAGCATTCAGGGTGACAGTCGCTTTGCCGATGTGCTTGAAAAGATGGGAGCGCAGGTAAAGATGGGCGACGACTGGATAGAAGTTGCCGCGCCAGTCTCGGGCAGGTTGACGGCGGTAGATGCCGATTTTAATCACATTCCCGATGCGGCGATGACGATTGCAATTTGCGGGCTGTTTGCCGTGGGTACCACCAGCATCCGCAACATTGCGAGTTGGCGTGTCAAGGAGACTGATCGCATTGCTGCCATGGCGGCGGAATTGCGCAAGTGTGGTGCCGTCGTCGAGGAGGGTGCGGATTACCTTCGCGTCACGCCGCCCGTTAAATTAAAGTCAGCGGTGGCTATCGACACCTACGACGACCACCGGATGGCGATGTGCTTTTCGCTGGTTTCGTTTGGCGCTGTGTCGGTACGCATTAATGACCCCGGTTGCGTGGCAAAAACATTCCCGGCCTACTTTGACGAGTTAAAAAAAATCGCGCTATGAATTCAGTCGTCATCCCCGTTATCGCTATCGATGGTCCTACCGCATCGGGCAAAGGCACTGTGGCCCAGCAGGTGGCCGAAAAACTTTGTTTTCACTATCTGGATAGTGGCTCGCTTTATCGACTCGCTGCAGTAGCAGCAGTCCGGCAGGGAATTAATTTGGCAGATGGGCCGGCGGTGGCCAATATCGCCGCAAATCTGGACATCGTGTTTCGGGACGGAAAAATAACCCTCGACGGCGACGATGTTGGCGATGAAATCAGAACCGAATCCGCAAGTCAAAACGCCTCGCGGGTAGCCGCCCAGCCACTGGTCCGCGAGGCCCTGTTGAAGCGCCAACGCGACTTCCGCATTCCACCTGGCCTGGTTGCGGACGGCCGTGATATGGGGTCCGTGGTGTTTCCTGACGCCGCTCTAAAGGTATTTCTCACTGCCAGCGTTGATGCGAGGGCAGAGAGGCGCACTAAGCAGTTGAAAGAAAAAGGAATGTCTGCGATAATATCCGACGTTGTGAAAGAATTGCGCGTCCGGGATGAAAGAGATATTAGCCGCCCGGTTGCGCCCTTAAAACACTATCCTGACGCTTTTCTCCTTGACACCACCGAGATCTCCGCAGATGTTGCGGTACAACAAATCCTCGCTTGGGCTCAAAGTGCAACAGGGTCTTGAAATCAGGCAGTTTCTGCTTGTATTTTGTTTAAAGTGATCGGCTTGCCCAACTAATTTGCCGTGCAGGAGTTGGTCCTCCTTAGGGATCAACGTTGATAAACCGTTACCGCCGCCTGGCCGTGACCTAACCCGAAAGTGCAGTCAGTCCTATGTCCGCATCCGTCCAACAACCCTCCAAATCCGCCCCGCTCTTAATGGACAGTTTCGCTGCCCTGTTTGAGGAAAGCCTGACCCGTCAGGAAATGCGCATTGGTGAAATGATCACTGCTGAAGTGGTGCTCGTAGATCGAAATATTGTCGTGGTCAACGCCGGCTTAAAATCCGAGTCAGTGATCCCCGTAGAAGAATTTAAGAATGACAAAGGCGAACTTGAAGTTAAAGTTGGCGATTTCGTCACCGTTGCAATCGAGGCCATAGAAGACGGACATGGAGCAACTAAACTTTCTCGCGAGCGCGCAAAGAAGCTTTCTGCCTGGCACGATCTGGACGTGGCGCTGGACAAAGGTGCCATCATCACAGGGATGGTTTCCGGAAAAGTGAAGGGCGGCCTGACCGTGATGGTCAATGGCATTCGCGCCTTTCTGCCGGGCTCGCTGGTTGACGTACGGCCGGTAAAAGATACTTCGATGTTCGAAGGCAAGGAACTCGAATTCAAGGTGATCAAGCTGGATCGCAAGCGTAACAACGTGGTGGTATCGCGTCGCGCCGTGATGGAAGCGTCGGCTGGTGCCGACCGCGCGGCGCTGATGGCAAATCTGAAAGAAGGTGCGGTCGTCAAAGGCATCGTCAAGAACATCACCGATTACGGCGCATTCGTCGACCTGGGCGGTATCGATGGCTTGCTGCACATCACCGATCTCGCATGGCGTCGCGTCAAGCATCCGTCGGAAGTGTTGAACGTAGGTGATGAAGTCGAAGCCAAGATTTTGAAGTTCGACCAGGAAAAGAACCGCGTTTCACTCGGCATGAAGCAGTTGGGCGACGATCCGTGGACTGGCCTGGCGCGCCGCTATCCGCAAAGTACGCGCCTGTTTGGCAAAGTGACCAACCTGACCGATTACGGCGCGTTCATTGAGATCGAAGCAGGTATCGAAGGTCTGGTTCACGTTTCCGAGATGGACTGGACTAACAAAAATGTGCACCCTGCCAAAGTCGTCTCGCTGGGTGACGAAGTCGAAGTGATGATCCTTGAAATCGACGAAGAGCGTCGCCGTATATCGCTCGGCATGAAGCAGTGCATGTCGAATCCGTGGGAAGAGTTTTCGATGTCCCACAAGAAGGGCGAAAAAGTAAAAGGCACCATCAAATCGATCACCGATTTCGGTGTTTTCATTGGCTTGCCGGGCAATATCGACGGCCTCGTGCATTTGTCAGACCTGTCCTGGAATGTTGCCGGTGAAGAAGCGGTCAAGAATTTCAAGAAAGGTGACGAACTTGAAGCGGTGGTGTTGGCCATCGACATGGAGCGTGAGCGTATTTCACTTGGCTTAAAGCAACTTGACGATGATCCTTTCACCAACTTTACCGCCATCCACGATAAAGGTACGCTGGTCAAAGGCAAAGTAAAATCGATCGACGCCAAAGGTGCCACGATTGCCCTGACTGACGACATCGAAGCTTATTTGCGTGCGTCGGAAGTGTCACGCGAGCGCGTCGAAGATATCCGCACCCATTTGAAAGAGGGTGACGAAATCGAAGCCGTGATCGTGAATGTCGACAGGAAGACCCGTAACATCAATCTTTCCATCAAAGCCAAGGATTCGGCCGAAGAAAAAGATGCCATGAAGCGCATGGTTGATGATGCGCCATCCAACGCAGGTACCACCAACTTGGGCGCTTTGCTCAAAGCCAAGCTCAAGCAAGGCGAGAATTAAAAATAGCTAAAAATCGGGCGGTCTGCAGGGCTGTGTTTTCGGCACAGTCCTGCAGCAGCTTTTTCTTGCAATAACGATTTCAGGAAACGCCTCGTGAAGTCAATGACGAAGTCTGAACTGATTGAAATCCTCAGCACGCGCCACAGCCAGTTGGCGCCCAAGGATGCCGAATTGGCGGTGAAAGCGATGCTGGACGCCATGTCTCTCACGCTTGCGAGCGGGGATCGCATTGAAATTCGCGGCTTTGGCAGCTTCGGGCTAAATTATCGTCCTCCCCGCACTGGGCGCAATCCTAAAACGGGTGAGAAGGTACATGTGCCAAAGAAGTATGTTCCGCACTTCAAGGCCGGTAAGGAATTGCGTGAGCGCGTCGATCTCATCGAGGCCGCAGCTGACCTCATCAAACCGGGTGAATAAGGACGTATTCGCAGAATAGCCAGATGTGGTGACGCATCTGGCTTTTTTATTTTGTGAGTTACATAGAGCGGATAATGCGGCGATGAAAGGATATTGACACCATGCAAGTACTAATCTGGGTAACACGGGTTGTGGTAATTCTCCTGATCGTCTGGTTCGCCGCTAGAAACGCCGAGCCTGTAGTGCTGTATGGCTACCTCGATTCAAGCGTAAAAGCACCTCTGGTATTGATTCTGCTGGCCTTTTTCGGTGGTGGCTTGCTGTTGGGATTGCTGGCCTCGCTGATGACGATTTTTCAGCTCAAGCGCGAAGTACGCAAGCTGAATCGCGCCTTGCAGCACAAGACGCATGATGTCAGCAGCACATTGCCGCCAATATCTGAAAACGCGAATAATGTTTGAGTGGTTGCCCTGGATATTTTTGTCAGCACTCGCGTGCTTCGGTATGGGCTGGCTGGTGGCCCGCATCGACATCAAACAGTTGCTGTTGGAGTCGCGCGCATTGCCACAGTCCTATTTTAAAGGCGTGAATTTCCTGATGGCCGAACAGCCGGACAAGGCCATTGAAGCCTTCATTGAGGTCACAAAACAGCAACCTGAAGCCATCGAACTGCAGTTTGCGCTGGGTAGCTTGTTCCGCAAACGCGGTGAGGTGGATCGCGCGATTCGCATTCATCAAAACCTTTCAGAACGCGCGGATTTACCCTCTGAGCAACGCACGGCCGCCCTGCTGGACCTGGCGCTCGACTATGAAAAAGCCGGGCTGTTGGAACATGCAGAACGCATTCTCGTCGACCTTTCGGCAAAGTCAGCTGGCAGTAAAAAACAGCAGCGGCAAACACTAGAGCTGCTGCTGGAAATCCATGTGCAGGAACGCAATTGGCAGAAGGCGATTGACGATGCGCAGCGGATGCAGTCGGGCGATGACGATCCGGCAACCTATGCGACGGAAATTGCAAATTACAATTGTGAATCCGCGATCGAGGCACATCGTCAGGGTATGCAGGTTGCGGCGGATGCGTACCTTGAATCGGCGTTAATTGCCAACGAGAAATGTGTGCGTGCCAACCTGATGAAAGGCGAATGGCTGGCCGCTGCCGGAAAACACGATCAGGCGATTGCAGTCTGGCGCAGGATAGAGCAGCAAAGCCCTGCCTACCTTGGACTGATGGCCGACCAAATTTTAGTAAGCTTTGAGGCGATCGGCAAAACCGAGCAGGGACTTAGCGAGCTCAGGTCGCTGCAGCAGCAATACCCCGCGCTTGATATGTTTAATGCGATCTTTCATGCAACGATGAAGAGTGAAGGTGCCACGTCTGCCTACAATCTCGTCAAGGAAGACCTGCGGCATAATCCGACGCTGGTCGGACTGGATCGGTTGCTGGAAGCGGAATTGCTGGCGGCTCCGGATGATAGAAAAGCCGATCTGAAGGTATTGAAGGATCTGGTCCATACCTATTCCAGTCGACTGGCTGTTTATCGGTGCGGCAATTGCGGATTCAAGGCGCGTCAGTTCTACTGGCAGTGCCCCGCCTGTGCAGGTTGGGAAACATTCCCTCCTCGCAGGACAGCCGAATACGATACCTCGGATCGCCATCTGGCAAGGCTGCAGTCGGAAGGATGATGATTAACAGGAAACCGATTATTGTGGCGCTCGACTTTGCCGATGCAGAGTCCGCGATGAAATTGGCAGAGAAGCTCGATCCGGCGGCGTGTCGCGTCAAGGTAGGCAAGGAATTACATGCCGCCGCAGGACCGCAATTGATTGATAAGCTTAGTCGCGCCGGCTTTGAGATATTTCTTGACCTCAAATTCCACGATATCCCGAACACCGTCGCCAGTGCCTGTCGGGTCGCTGCACAGCAAGGTGTATGGATGATAAATGTGCATGCGAGCGGTGGCAGACGCATGATGCTGGCTGCGCGCGAAGCGGTCGATCATGCAGACACCAGGCCGCTGCTGATTGGCGTGACCATATTGACGAGCCTGTCTACCGCAGAGTTGTCCGAAATTGGCTTTACCGGTTCGGCAGCGGACAATGTATTGCGCCTCGCTGCGTTGACCAAAGCCTGTGGTCTCGACGGTGTTGTTTGTTCTGCAGAAGAGGCAACCAGCCTGAAAGCCGCTCTGGGGGAAGCGTTTCAGCTCGTCACACCGGGCATTCGCCTGCCCGGCGACGCCAAGGGCGATCAGCAGCGGGTAGTGTCGCCGACCGACGCGATCAGGTCAGGCGCGGACTACCTGGTGATCGGTCGCAGCATCACGCGCGCCAAAGATCCTATCGCCACGTTACACTCCATCAATCGTCAACTCGCGGCGATGGCGGCTGGCGTTTCCGCGTCCTAGGCAATCTTTTACCAAACTCACAAGCTAACTTATGAAAATAACTGTCATTGGAACCGGCTACGTGGGATTAGTCACTGGGGCCTGCCTCGCCGATGTGGGTAACCACGTGTTGTGCATGGATATCGACCCGAAGAAAATCGCCACGCTCAAGTCGGGCGGCATACCGATTTACGAGCCTGGCCTGAAAGAAATGGTGGCGAGCAACGTGCTGGCTGGACGACTGCTGTTCACGACAGACGTCGCCGAGGGCGTGGCGTTTGGCGATATCCAGATCATCGCCGTGGGCACGCCACCAGGCGAAGACGGTTCAGCCGATCTGCAATATGTGGTGTCGGCGGCACGCAACGTCGGCAGACTCATGACCACACCAAAAATTGTCATGGATAAATCAACTGTACCGGTCGGCACAGCAGACAAGGTGCGCGCCGCGATTGCGGATGAATTAAAAAAACGCGGTGCGGAGGTGGATTTCTCGGTCGTGTCCAACCCGGAGTTTCTGAAGGAGGGTGCCGCGGTCGAAGATTTCATGCGACCAGATCGTATCGTTATCGGCGCGGACAACGATGACGCGATTGATGCAATGCGCGAGCTTTACGCGCCGTTCCAGCGTAATCACGATCGCGTCATGGTAATGGACGTACGCTCGGCGGAGCTGACCAAATACGCCGCAAACGCAATGCTGGCGACACGTATTTCTTTCATGAACGAATTGGCATTGCTGGCCGAATTGCTCGGTGCTGACATAGAATCGGTGCGCAGAGGCATGGGCTCTGATCCGCGAATAGGCTATCACTTCCTGTATCCGGGAATCGGTTACGGAGGCTCGTGTTTTCCCAAGGACGTGCAAGCGTTGCAACGTACCGCCGCCGCCGCCGGGATGAATTTGAAACTGCTTGATGCCGTGGAACGGGTCAACGTGGCGCAAAAGCATGTACTAACGAAAAAGATCGTCAAACGATTTGGAGAAGATCTTTCAGGTAAAGCATTTGCCTTGTGGGGCCTGGCATTCAAGCCCAATACCGACGACATGCGTGAAGCGCCAAGCCTGGTGTTGATCGAGGATCTGGTGCAACGCGGCGCGAGGATTGTGGCCTTTGATCCGGTGGCACATAACGAGGCAAAGCACCTGCTGGGCAACAACCCGAGCGTGACGCTGGCAGGCAGTGCAATGGACGCGTTGCGCGGTGTCGATGCACTAGCAATAGTCACCGAATGGAAAACCTTTCGCGCCCCGGATTTCGTGGCGATGAAGTCGGCCTTGAAATTGCCTGTCGTGTTTGACGGGCGCAACCTTTACGAGCCCGTAGCGATGCGGCAACTCGGCTTTGAGTACTACCCGATCGGGCGCCAACAATCTTCATGACTGCTGATGGCAAAACTCAATATTCCCGATTGTAGAAACGCACGCGTACTGGTCGTCGGCGACGTGATGCTGGATCGCTACTGGTTTGGCGATGTCTCGAGGATTTCTCCCGAGGCACCGGTGCCGGTGGTACATGTTCAACGCACCGAAGAACGTCCCGGCGGCGCTGCGAACGTGGCGCGCAATATTGCCTCGCTGGGTGGCAAGGCTACCTTGCTGTCGGTAGTCGGCGATGACGAGGCCGGTCGCTCGCTGGCGACGTTGCTCGAAAAAGAACGAGTCGCCGCGATTTTCCACACCGATCCTCGATTGCCGACCACAGTGAAATTACGCGTCATCGGTCGTCAGCAACAGTTGTTGCGTATCGATTTTGAAACCCCTCCGTCGCGGGAAGTACTGGAAGACAAACTAGGGGATTTTGAATCCCTTGTCGATGGCGTCGACGTGGTGATTTTGTCCGACTATGGCAAAGGTGCGTTGACGCATGTGTCCAAAATGATCGCGGCGGCTAAGGCGCACGGCAAACGGATTTTAGTTGATCCGAAAGGCGACGACTTCGCGCGCTATCAGGGTGCCACGCTGCTGACGCCGAACCGTGGCGAATTCAGGCAGGTGGCCGGGCGCTGGATCGATGAAGCTGACCTGGCGCGGCGCGCAGAGATGTTGCGCAGCGCGCTGGCATTGGAGGCATTGCTGGTGACGCGTTCCGAAGAAGGCATGTCGCTTTTCTCCAGCGCCGGTGCCATGCATGAACCCACACAGGCACAAGAAGTCTACGATGTATCCGGCGCGGGCGACACCGTAATTGCCACGCTAGGCCTGATGCTGGCAGCGGGTGCCGACATGCCGGACGCAGTGCGCATTGCCAATCGCGCCGCCGGGGTGGTTGTTGGTAAATTGGGCACGGCGACCGTGTCCCGCGAAGAATTGATTGCGTCGCTGCGCTAAATTGTTATCTCCACGTAACCAGAAAAATTTATGACCATTATCGTAACCGGCGCCGCCGGATTTATCGGCAGCAATCTGGTGCAGGCATTGAACCGGCGCGGCATTTCTGACATTGTGGCTGTTGATAACCTTGCCCAGGCCGACAAATTCAGGAACCTGGTCGATTGCGAAATTGCCGAATACGTCGACAAGAAAGACTTTCTGGACGTCATCGAATCGGGTGAACTGGGCGGGGAAATTGAAGCCGTACTGCATCAAGGTGCCTGTTCGGACACAATGGAGACGGATGGCCGCTACATGTTGGACAACAATTATCGCTATTCGCTGTCACTGCTGGATTGGTGTCAGGAAGAATCGGTGCCATTTATTTACGCCTCTTCCGCATCGGTTTATGGCAATGGCAGCGTATTCGTTGAGTCGCGCGAATGCGAAGCGCCGCTGAACGTATACGGTTATTCGAAATTCCTCTTCGACCAGATGGTGCGGCACCGCTTGTCCGATGCAGGTGCACAGGTGGTTGGATTGCGTTATTTTAATGTTTACGGTCCGCGTGAATCGCACAAAGGCCGCATGGCCTCAGTGGCCTGGCACTTCTTCCATCAATACCGAGCCAGCGGCAGGGTCAAGGTGTTTGAAGGCACTGACGGTTACGGCAATGGCGAACAGCGGCGCGATTTCGTTTCGATTGAAGATGTCGTCAGGGTCAATTTGCATTTTCTGGATCATGGCAGCATGTCAGGTATTTTTAATCTTGGCACTGGACGCAGCCAAACCTTTAACGACGTGGCCGTGGCGACGGTCAATGCCTGTCGCGCACTGGAGGGGGAACCGCCGCTGACACTGGAAGCAATGAAAGCCCAACGCCTGGTCGACTACATTGCGTTTCCGGCCGCACTAGAGGGCAAATATCAGAGCTTTACGGAAGCCAGCCTCACTAAACTGCGTGCTGCCGGATACGCGGGCGCGTTTCTTTCGGTGGAAGAAGGTGTCTCGCGGTATATTCCCTCACTCGCAACCCACATTTAATGGCTGACGCGTAGTCTTGCCGCAGCAACGGGTTACGCGCCCGGCGCATGAGGGCGGTCACACCCAAGTGGCGCTGGCTTTCTTACAAAAACTTTCATATAATCAACAAGTTTGCTGAATCTGCGGCTGGCGGGAATTTGCCTTTCGCAAAGCCAGCAAATGTTTTTGCGCGGTTGGGGGGCAGTACGCAATTCCTCTTATTCTGTCGCATCCAAAAGAGAAATATATCTCTTGGCGTAGCCACCAGTGTCGACCATGTCAATCACTTAACCCACTGCTCGTTTCACCCAGTGTGGTTCGGGTAACGGATTGTAACGACCAGCAAAAAAGAACCGCGCCGGTTTGGCGGGCTTGCAAAAAAAGCGAGCCAGCGGCGCAAAGAATGTTTTTATCTCACTCACTCATGGAGTATTTATGAAGAAGATCCTCGCCACTGTCGCCGCTTTTTTTGCGTCGATATCCATTGCGTTCGCTGCTGTGAACGTGAATACCGCAACTAAAGATGAACTGATGACCTTAAAAGGCATCGGCGAAGTCAAGGCTCAGGCAATTATTGACTTCCGCACCAAGAATGGCCCCTTCAAGTCGATGGCTGATGTCGACAAGGTTCCGGGTATCGGCGAAGGTACACTCAAGGCAATGGGTACGGACGCAACGCTGTCCGGCAAAACCACCGCAGTGGTAGAAAAGAAAGCGGATGCCAAGCCAGCCACCCCTGTAGCTGCTCCTGCTCCTGCTGCAGCCGCACCTGCAAAATCTGCGCCTGCACCGGTAACGGCGGCGAAAGAAGTAGCGCCAGCCAAGAAGGAAGATAAAGCCATGGCAGCCGACGCAAAAAAATCCGACAAAAAAGAAATGAAAGAAGCCGCGCCAGTGATGCCACAAACGGCCGCTGAAAAAAAGGCAGCAATGGCTGAAGAAAAGAAAGCGAAAGCGGCCGCAGCCAAGCAAGAGAAAGCGGACAAAGCAATGAAAGCTGCGGACGAGAAGAAAGCCAAGGCGGAAGCCGCCAAGCAAGCAAAAATGGACAAAGCGGCTAAAGCAAAAGACGACATGAAGTCTGACAAGCCGATGAAGAAAGACGACGTCAAAGCTGACGCACCGAAGAAGTAATTCGCTTCAGGCAAGTCGAAAAGTAAAAGGCCCCGCAGATTGCTGCGGGGCCTTTTTTTATTTGAATTTTCGCGCGGGAGGAGGCACCAGCTTCGCTACAAATTTTTGAGTTGGCAACTAATCGCATCAACAAGTGTTACCGGCAACAGCGACATTTTAGTCAAAACGTTGGAGCGGCATTTACGCCTGAGGCAAAAGCCTCAAATTTACGCCTGCAACCTTGCCGGCACCGAGGAATATTGGTTCCCACTTCGGCGCTACGACTGCACCGTGGGCTTGCCAGACGGTTTTCTATTCTGGTAACAATGTGGAAGACAGCCTTGCCTGCCGCAGACGCCGGCTCAGCCCGCAAAAAAGTCCTTTACCTTGTCCATAAAACTTTTCGCGCGAGGATTGTGCCTGTCCCCATCAGTCTTGTTGATTTCTTCCAGTTCGTGCAACAACTCCTTCTGGCGATCAGTAAGGCGTACCGGGGTCTCTACCACGACATGACACATTAAATCGCCTGCGGACGTCTGGCGGACCGGCCTGATGCCTTTGCCGCGCAGGCGAAACACTTGCCCACTCTGCGTTTCTGCGGGAATTTTAATCTTGGCCTCGCCGTCAAGAGTCGGGATATGAATCTCGCCGCCGATGGCAGCAACCGTGAAACTGATTGGCATTTCGCAATGCAGGTCAGCGCCGTCACGCTGGAAGACCGAATGGGCTTTGAGCTGCACCACCACGTAAAGATCGCCCGGCGGCCCGCCATTGACACCAGCCTCACCTTCGCCCGAGAGCCGAATGCGATCGCCGTCATCGACTCCTGAAGGAATTTTCACGGACAATGTTTTGTGCTTTTTTACGCGTCCGGCACCGGCACAGCTCGCGCACGGTTCGGGTATTACCTTGCCGCTACCGTGGCAGGTGGGGCAGGTTTGCTGTATCGAGAAAAATCCCTGCTGCATCCGCACCTGGCCCTGGCCGTTACAGGTGTGGCAGGTTTTCGCGGCGGTACCCGGTTTGGCACCTGAACCTTTACAAACTTCGCAATCTTCGAGAGCGGGGATGCGAATCTTGGTTTCGGTGCCGCGGGCTGCCTGCTCAAGGGTAATGTCCATGTTGTAACGCAGGTCGGCACCGCGGTAAACCTGCTGCCCGCCGCGTCCGGCCCCGCCACGTCCGCCGAAGATCTCGCCAAAAATATCGCCGAATGCTTCAGAGAAGCCGCCGAAACCTTCGCCACCGTGGCCGCCACCCATCTGCGGATTGACACCAGCGTGACCATAGGCGTCGTAGGCACGACGTTTTTCCGGCTCGGATAGAACTTCGTAAGCCTCCTTGGCTTCCTTGAATTTCTCTTCCATATCTTTGCGATCCGGATTCCTGTCCGGATGAAATTTCATCGCCAGTTTGCGATAAGATTTTTTGATGTCTTCGTCACTCGCATCGCGATTCACGCCGAGGATTTCGTAAAAGTCTTTTTTTTGTGCCATGAGCGATATGATCCAGCTTGTAGAAATGGGATGGCCGGGTTGAGCGTCGCGAGGCGTTCGCTCAATCCCGGCCAGCTAATCCGGCACGCAGCGTCCGGCATCAACGGTAGTGACGATTTCAGCCTTTCTTGTCTTTTACTTCCGTAAACTCGGCATCCACCACGTTGCCCATGTCTTTTTCCTTCGGCTCGCCGCTTGGGGCAGGGCCTGCGCCCGAGGGCCCCCCACCACCCGACTCTGCCTGTGCCTTGGCCTGCATATCGGCATACATTTTTTCGCCAAGCTTTTGCGATACTTTACCCAGCGCTGCCGTTTTACCCTCGATGTCGGCCTTGTCGCTACCCTTCAGGGCAGCCTCCAATTCCTTGATGGCTGCGTCGATCGACGCCTTTTCAGCGGCGTCAATTTTGTCGCCGTATTCGGTCAACGATTTTTTGGTTGAGTGCACCAGCGCGTCGCCAGCATTGCGGGAGCTAACCAGTTCAAGCACTTTCTTGTCTTCGTCGGCGTTGGCTTCCGCGTCTTTCACCATGCGCTGAATTTCTTCTTCCGAGAGGCCCGAATTGGCCTTGATGGTAATCTTGTTTTCTTTGCCGGTAGCCTTGTCTTTTGCGCTCACGTGCATGATGCCATTGGCATCGATGTCGAAGGTAACTTCGATCTGCGGCATGCCGCGGGCCGAGGGCGGAATACCTTCAAGGTTGAATTGCCCCAGCGACTTATTGCCGGTGGCAACTTCGCGCTCACCTTGCAGCACGTGAATCGTCACGGCCGACTGATTATCGTCCGCGGTCGAAAATACCTGGGATGCCTTGGTGGGGATGGTGGTGTTTTTCTTGATTAGCTTGGTCGATACCCCGCCGAGGGTTTCGATGCCCAGTGACAACGGCGTGACGTCCAGTAATAGCACGTCTTTTACGTCGCCTTTCAGCACTCCACCCTGAATAGCCGCACCGACGGCCACAGCCTCATCGGGATTAACGTCTTTACGCGGTTCACGACCAAAGATTTCCTTTACCTTTTCCTGCACCTTCGGCATGCGCGTCTGCCCGCCGACCAGAATAACATCGGAGATATCGCTGATTTTCAGGCCCGAATCCTTGATCGCCACTTCACACGGCTTGATGGTGCGCTCGATCAGCTCGTCGACCAGTGATTCAAATTTGGCACGCGTGAGTTTTACCGCCAGGTGTTTCGGGCCATTTGCATCCGCCGTAATGTAGGGGAGGTTGACTTCGGTTTGCTGCGCAGACGAAAGTTCGATCTTGGCCTTTTCAGCAGCTTCTTTCAGGCGCTGCAGGGCCAACACGTCTTTTTTAAGGTCGATGCCCTGATCTTTCTTGAATTCATCGCACAGGTAATCCATCAGGCGTTGATCAAAATCTTCGCCACCAAGGAAGGTATCGCCATTGGTGCTGAGGACTTCAAACTGATGTTCGCCATCGACGGTGGCAATTTCGATAATCGAGACGTCAAAAGTACCGCCGCCCAGGTCATAGACGGCAATCTTGCGGTCCCCTTCCTGTTTATCCATGCCGAACGCGAGTGCGGCTGCAGTGGGCTCATTAATGATCCGCTTAACGTCCAGTCCGGCTATGCGACCAGCGTCCTTGGTGGCTTGACGCTGACTGTCGTTAAAATAGGCGGGCACGGTGATCACCGCCTCGGTCACTTCTTCGCCGAGATAGTCTTCCGCCGTTTTTTTCATCTTGCGCAGCACTTCGCTGGACACCTGCGGTGGCGCCATCTTCTTGCCCTGCGCTTCAACCCATGCGTCACCGTTATCGTTCTTGAAAATTTTGTAAGGCATCAGGCCAATGTCTTTCTGTACTTCTTTTTCCTCAAAGCGCCGACCGATCAATCGCTTTACCGCGAACAGCGTGTTCTTGGGGTTGGTGACGGCCTGACGCTTTGCCGAAGCGCCGACCAGCACCTCACCGTCGTCCTGATAAGCAACGATCGATGGCGTGGTGCGCGCGCCTTCCGCATTTTCGATGACCTTGGGGACGCCGCCTTCCATGATGGAGACGCAGCTATTGGTGGTTCCCAAATCTATACCGATGATTTTTCCCATGATGTTCCCTCTTGATTTCTAAAATTGCGTGATTGGTGGCGGCGACGCTTATGACTGTGTTGAATGTCGGGGCTATTTGGCTGAATTTCAAGCGTCTGGTGGCGCTATGGATTACCGGTTGCCAGCTTCTCCTTCGCCACCGTTACCAATGCCGGACGCAGCATGCGGTCGTGCAGCAAGTAACCTTTTTGCATCACGTTTATGACGGTATTGGGAGCCTGTTCAGATTCGAGTGCGGCGATGGCCTGGTGCCTGGTGGGATCAAATTTTTCGCCCGCCGGATTAACTTCCACAATCGAAAACTTTTCGAATACGTTGGTCAACTGGCGCGCGGTTAATTCGACGCCGGTTTTAAACGATTCTACCGACGTGTTTTCCACCACCAGTGCTGCGTCCATGCTGTCCTTGACGGCCAGCAGCGCATCGGCGATTTTTTCCACGCCAAATTTTTGCGCTTTCAATACTTCTTCAGCCGAGCGGCGGCGAATGTTCTCCATCTCTGCTTTGGCACGGACGTATTGGTCGTAGTTTTCTTCGGCCTTCGCGCGCGCTTCAATCAGCGTCGCCTCCAGCGTGGCGATGGTGTGTTCGGGAGTCGACGCGTCGATGGCGGCGTCGAGCGCAGCGAAGGTTTGGTCAGCCGCGTTTTGGGTCGGTTCAGACATCTGTAGCTCCAAAAAAGACAGGGTCAATCAGCAACTGCGGGCATTCCCACAATTTTCAAGGTGTTAATGGCCGTTTTGAACCGATCTGGCTACTAATTGTTTTTTTTGCCAGAAATCAGCCAACTGGTGATGATTGTGATCACGCTGAACATCAGCGAGCCGATCAAGGCACCCATGAACCCGGAAACCGTGAAACCCTTGACAATTTCGGCCACAAACCAGAATAAAAAAGCATTGATGATGAAAATGAACAAGCCAAGCGTAAGGATCGTGACCGGCAAGGTAAGTAGTACGAGTATTGGTCGAATCAACGCATTCACCAGTCCCAGCACCAGCGCCGCGATCAACGCCTGCACGATGCCGGTCACTTGTACACCCGAATAAAGATTTGCCACCAGCATCAGGGCCAGCGCGTTAACGAACCAACGGATAATTAATGACATGATTTTTGGGGGAAATGAATGAACAAGACGCGATAATACCGCCAATTACCTTACCGCCTTCGGTGAAAGAATTTCCATGAGCGTACCTATCCAGCAAAAACGTATCAGTATCCCCGCACTGCGCGGCATGAAAGGCAACACCAAAATCGTCATGCTCACCGCCTATACCAAGCCGATGGCGCAGTTGCTTGACCCGCATTGCGACGTGCTACTGGTGGGAGATTCGCTGGGCATGGTCGTTTACGGCATGGAGAATTCGCTGGCCGTTACGCTCGACATGATGATCAATCATACCCAGGCGGTAATGCGCGGATCCAGCCATTCCGCAGTAATCCTCGATATGCCGTTCGGCACTTATCAGGAATCGAAAGAACAAGCCTATCGCCACTGCGCGCGGGCGATCGCGGAGAGCGGCGCACAAGGGCTGAAACTGGAGGGTGGGGCGGAATTGGTGGAGACAGTTGAATTTCTCACCAGGCGTGGTATTCAGGTCATCGCGCATATTGGTTTGATGCCGCAGCGTGTGCATGAGATGGGTGGATTTAAGGCGCAGGGTAGGGAAGAGGATGCGCTGTCAAGTTGGCCCGCGTTGGCGCGACGATTTGAAGGCGCGGGTGCGTTTTGCGTGCTGATTGAGGGTACGCTGGAGCCTGTGGCGCGGGCGATCACCGAA
>JAYVKG010000103.1:0-6395 GCA_043768625.1 Betaproteobacteria bacterium | reverse complement strand
CGAAGTCATGCCCGCGCCCGAATGCATGGCCAGTGTCAACAACTGACCAACGTTCCGGCAGAAGCCAGTTGAATAACCCTCAAATTTCTGGCGACAATGTTGCTGCCATCAGGTATGACGATCAAACTACAGGCAGCGGCGTTTAGCGGTGCGGGCACCACGCACCGCTGGTAGCCCACGACATGCGTGGCGCGATATCTGCACCTCTGCCGGCGCTATCCGGTCTTATTTTTTGGCGGGTGCCGAAAACGCCCCGGCCGCTTTCATCGCCGCTACTTTCGCGTCGTCATAACCAAGAACATTTTTCAATACGTCGTCGGTGTGTTCGCCCAGAAGGGGTGAACGCTCGATCTTTGCCGGCGATGCCGACAGCTTGATTGGCATGCCGACATTAAACCATTTGCCCCGCTGGGGATGATCGAGTTCGACATACATGTCGCGGCCCCGTACATGTTCATCGTTAGCCAGATCTTCGGTGGACATGATCGGTCCGCACGGCACGTCGAGTGGATTCAGGATCGCCATCACTTCGCGCTTGGTGTAGTTGGCGGCGAATTTGTTGAGCAGCGTCCACATGAGTTGCTGGTTTTTGCGACGCTCGCCGATAGTTGCGAACTGGGGATCCGCCGTGAGGTCAGGCATGCCAATTTCCGGTCCAACGCGACCCGCAAGCGCCACCCATACCGCCTCTTGCACCACCACATAAATCCAGTCGTTTGCACCGTGGGGCTTGCAGTGAATGGCATTGCCGAGCTGGCCACCGCCTGAGTCGTTGCCGGCGCGCGGCACCTCCCCCATATTCTGGTAGGTTGGCACCGAATATTCGGAAAGTGCCTGACGGGTAAGGCGCTGGTGATCGCGGAATTTTACGCGGCACAAATTCATCACGCCGTCCATCATCGCGACTTCGACATACTGGCCTTCACCAGTGCGGCTCGCCTGATGCAACGCCGCGAGCAGACCGATGGCCAAATGCAGCCCGGTGCCGGAATCGCCAATTTGCGCCCCGGTTACGAACGGCGCGCCGTCGGGAATACCGGTGGTGCTCATCGAGCCGCCCATTGCCTGCGCGACGTTTTCATATGCTTTAAATTCCGCGTACGGCCCGCTGGAACCGAATCCCTTGATTGAGCCCATGACAATTTTTGGATTGATTGCATGGATTTTTTCCCAGGTAAATCCGAGGCGGTCGAGTACCCCTGGGCCAAAGTTTTCCATGATGATGTCGCACTTGGCGAGGAGGTCAACAAATACTGCCTTACCCTCAACAGATTTCATGTTGACCGTAATCGAACGCTTGTTGCAGTTCAGCATGGTGAAATACAAGCTGTCTGCGCCCGGGATGTCGCGCAGTTGTCCGCGGGTGCCGTCGCCCTGCGGAGGTTCAAATTTGATGACATCTGCGCCCATCCAGGCCAGCAGTTGCGAGCAGGTGGGTCCGGCTTGCACGTGCGTCATATCTAAAATGCGAATTCCTTTTAACGCTTCCATTTTTTTCCTGAGTGTGGGTTGAGTCGACAGCGCACGGGTAGTTGGCAGATTCGTGGAAACACGTTCGCGAAATTATGCGCCATCGTCGGAGAAGGTGCCCATATCGATGTCGAGAAGGTAAAGGCTCCCTGATGGCGCACAACATGCCGCGCGCGGCGGTCGCCAAAGTCTCATGCGTCGCATTGTCGCCGGTCAACCTTGTGACTTTTGGCTTTTCGCGCTTTGCGGATTGAGGCTGGTGATGCGGCCGCTTTCGGTGCCGGCTGTTTCATCGATGACGGCATTGATGAGCGTGGGTTTCTTTGAGCGGATCGCTTCCTCCATTGCCTTGCGCAACGCGCCTGGCGTCGTGACGTGTAGCCCGATTCCGCCGAAGGCTTCCATCAACTTTTCATAGCGCGCGTCTTTGACAAACACGGTCGGTGCCACTTCGGCACCGCCGGTCGGGTTGACGTCAGTGCCGCGATAGACGCCGTTGTTGTTCAAGACGACGATGCAGACCGGAAGGTGGTAGCGGCAGATGGTTTCAACTTCCATGCCGGAGAACCCGAACGCGCTGTCGCCCTCGATGGCAATCACGGCAAGGCCCGTCTCGACGGCGGCAGCCACGGCGAAGCCCATGCCGATGCCCATGATGCCCCAGGTGCCTACGTCCAGGCGTTTGCGCGGCTGGTACATGTCGACGATGCTGCGCGTGAAGTCCAGCGCATTGGCCCCTTCATTGACCAGCATGGCGTCCGGATTGGCCTTGACAATGTCACGCACCACATTCAGCGCACTGTGGAAATTCATCGGCGACGGATCGCGGGCCAATGTCTCGGCCAGCTTGGCAATGTTTTTGTCCTTGCGCTCGGCGATGGCGTCAAGCCATTCGGCCTGAGGCTTCTGCCAGCTGGAACCAATGCCTGTCAGCAGGGCCGACACGCAGGACCCGATATCGCCAACCAGCGGCGCATCGATGCGCACATTGCTGTCCATTTCGGTCGGCGAAATATCTATCTGGATGAACTTTTGCCCGCCCCAATCTTTAGACGTCTTGCCGCCCCAGGTCTTGCCCTTGCCGTGCGAAAGCAACCAATTCAGCCGCGCGCCGATCAGCATCACCACGTCTGCTTCAGGCAGCACATAGGAACGCGCCGCCGCGGCGGACTGTACATGGGTGTCGGGCAACAGGCCCTTGGCCATCGACATCGGCAGGTAAGGAATTCCGGTCGTCTCGATGAGCGCACGGATCTCAGCGTCGGCCTGGGCGTAGGCGGCGCCTTTGCCCAGCAGAATCAGCGGGCGTTTGGCGGCCCTGAGCAATTCGAGTGCGCGCTTGACCGCGTCTTGACCCGGAATCTGGCGCGGTGCCGGGTCGACCACCTTGAACAGCGACCGGCGGCCCGCCTCAGCGCTCATGGTCTGTGCAAACAGCTTGGCAGGCAGGTCCAGATACACCCCGCCCGGACGACCTGACACCGCAGCGCGGATCGCGCGCGCGATGCCTACGCCGATGTCTTCAGCGTGCAATACCCGAAAGGCGGCCTTGCACAGCGGTTTGGCAATCGCCAGCTGGTCCATCTCCTCATAGTCACCTTGCTGCAGGTCGACGATCTCGCGTTCGCTAGAGCCACTGATCAGGATCATTGGAAAACAGTTGGTGGTGGCATTGGTCAACGCGGTCAGCCCATTGAGAAAACCGGGTGCTGACACAGTCAGGCAGATGCCGGGTTTCTGAGTAATGAAACCGGCGATGGCCGCAGCATTGCCGGCGTTCTGTTCGTGGCGGAAGGAAATCACCCGCATACCTTCAGCCTGCGCCATGCGGGTCAGGTCGGTGATGGGAATGCCAGGCAGTCCGTAAATAGTGTTGATCCCGTTAAGCTTAAGTGCATTGATGACGAGGTGAAAGCCGTCGGTCAATTCTGGTGATTTTGCAACGTTTGTCATGTCGTGATGCCTCGCGCTATTGTTGTCAATTCAAGCCATCAGCTAAACCAGGATTTTCCGAGCGGTATTGCCGGGTGCTGGCGACGTGGCTGCGTTCAGTTACTCAACCGCAAATTCAAACAAGCCAATAAAGTATCTGCAGCCGGCGCGCCAGAAACATGCTGGCAAGCGTCCGCCCGCCACGATACTTCGTGAGCAACCGGTCGGCGCACCTGGCTTGCCGCTGGCGGCATCTTCAATTAGTCCCATCCCATTCTCCTCAGCCGTTATTGCGGTGCTAATGAAATCTCTGGTCAGCACGACGTTCATACCGCGCAAAACAAATCAGCTGTTGATCTGTGTCAAGATGCGCAAAATCGCTTATTTCACTTGGCAAGCATGTATGATAAAAATGCCACAATAGAGTCGCCTTGATTCCTGTCAATAGTCAAAGAATGCCGCCATGACGCTGCTTGTTTCTCACCCGCAACGGGAGGCTCTTCGCGCCCAGCTTGCGCGCAACATCGTGCTGCGCACGCTGAAACCCCGTGCCTTCAGCGAGCTTGAAAAACTCCTGTCCATTACAGATCACAAAAAAGGGGATTTGTTGCTGGGGCAGGGTGATCACGAGATGGCGCAGTACTTTATTCTCGATGGCATCCTGAAGCGGGTAGTGTCCAATCAGGAAGGTAAGGAAATGATTTTGCGTTTCTCGAAAGAGGACGACATGGATACAAGCTACGCTGCCTGGCGGCTGCGCACACCGGCGCCTTATTCGATCCGCTCGGTGACCAAATCCCGCATTGCGCAGATTTCCATGGAACACTGGGTGGAGTTTTTGGACAAGCACCACTCCGTCAAAGACGATTTCGAATACGAAGTCATGCATCTGATGTCTGAAGTAATGGCGCACACGATTACGCTGCATATGCTCGATGCGCAGGGACGCGTTCAGCGCTTCCTGCGCAAGCATCCTGACCTTTACGAGCGGGTGCCAATGAAAGAACTCGCCTCCTACATGAATTTGTCTGCTGAAACACTTTCGCGCCTCAAGCAAAGGGGCAAGATACAGGCGATCCTGGCGCGCTAGCCGCCTCTTGGCCGCGGCTGTGAAACGCACAGCGGCGACAATTTTAATGTAGGCGCATGAATAAATGCGCGCGGGACAGCCAGCGCAATAGCGGGGCAGCAGATCAGCCGATTTAAAAGTCCCTTGAATTGGTATTGAATGCGTACGCCACTTTGCCCGTTCGCGAAGCCGGGTTGGCACGGGCGACTGCGCGGTGGCAACCGCGCGCCATGTGCAGACGAAAAAAAGAGCACCGGTGAAAGTGCTCTTAATTGACCGTTTTTTGGGAAGGTTACGATGTAATTACGCTGTCGGCCTGCCGCAGTTTGTTGCGCATCGGTTTCAGCACCGCCAGCGCCATGACAGCCGCGATTGCGTTCATTGCCGCCGCAATATAAAACACCATATGCCAGCTACCAGTGGATTGCGTGATTACGCTGGTAAACGGCACAAGCAGGGAAGCAGTACCTTTGGCGGTGTAGAGCAGCCCTGCGTTGGTTGCCGCGAATTTCGATCCATAAGTGTCGCCGACGGTAGACGGGAACAAACTATAAATTTCTCCCCAGGCAAAAAATACCAGCCCTGTCAGGATCACAAACCAGAAAGGATCCTGGCCAAACTGGCTCATAAGAATAATGCCGATTGCTTCCAGTCCGAAAGCAATGAACATGGTGTTTTCGCGTCCGATGTGATCCGACACCCAGCCAAAAAATGGTCGTGTTATGCCATTCAGCACGCGGTCTATCGATAGCGCAAACGTCAGTGCGGGCAGCGTCAAGCCGAGAATCGATACCGGTACATCGGCGATCTTGAAATCTTTCGCAATGGGAGCAAGTTGTGCGGTCGCCATCAGGCCGCCCGCTGCCATCATCACGAACATGAGGTACATGACCCAGAACACCGGCGTCTTGACCATTTCGCTCCACTTGTAGTCTCGCTTGGACTGAATCACATTTGTAACTTCCGGCACGTCGCCTTTTTTCGGCGACAGCAGGCCAAACGACAGCAGAAATACGATTAAACCCTGGCCGATACCGAAATACAGGAAAGCCGACTCAAAGCCGCTCGATTTGATAATTGCCTGAATAGGAATGATGGTTAGCGCAGACCCCATGCCGAAACCGGCTGCGGTCAAGCCTGCAGCCAGGCCGCGACGGTCGGGGAACCATTTCAGCGCATTGCCCACACAGGTGCCGTAGACAGCGCCGGCGCCAACACCACCGATCGCTGCGGCGACGTAAAACAACGTTAGGGAATCGGCATAGGCGTTCATGACCCACGATATGCCGACCAGAATGCCGCCACACAGAACCACTGGGCGCGGACCGAAGCGATCCACCAGATAACCCTCGATAGGCACTAGCCAGGTTTCAGTGATGACGAAAATGCTAAAGGCAATTTGAATTGCCGCACGACCCCAGTGATATTTGGCGTCAATCGGGTTGACGAATAACGTCCAGCCATATTGCAAATTCGCAATCATGGCCATGCAAACAATGCCGAGAAACAATTGCAGCCATCGGTTGATGGGTGCCTTTATTACACCATTGGTGGTTGATTTCAAGGTGACTCCTCCAGAGTAGTTTTAGTTTGAACGCTAGCGTTGACAACCCGCTTTGGACCATGCTTTACCCACTATGGGGTTTTGCAATATTTATTATTAGTAAGAAAACTTGGCGGTTTGGTCCGGGCTCAGCCCGGTGTTCCCATTTTCGCTTGGCGACGTGAAAGATATTTTCCGGTTGCCACCACTACCAACGCACCGGCAGCGGCGGCGAGATACTCAAACCAGTGCGGAAATTGCGTAGTGAAAGGCTTGATGACATGCTCATCCCACGCCATTTCTCCGGCCACCCAACCTATCAAGGCAGCGCCGATGGTGATGACAACCGGAAATTTTTCCATTACCTTGATAAGAATGGTG
>JAYVKG010000102.1:0-13621 GCA_043768625.1 Betaproteobacteria bacterium | reverse complement strand
AAGCCATTGCGCCAAATGAACAGCGTGAACGCAACCGGCTCATTCAACAGCATCCGCTGGTACGTTTTCACGCCACTCATCCAGGTGCTGTGCCTGGCGCATTTCCGATTCGCTGCCGATGTCCGCGTTCCGCCATACCGCAATTTATAACTATTATTGTCGCCGCATTGGCATCAACCACGTCTTGCCGGTGCCCATCATTGCCAATCCGCGACTGGTGATGAGTTTGGTACTTAATCGTCAGGGACGTGACTTCAATGATCAGGAATTTGCGCTCCTCAGTTGCATGCAACCGGCGCTGGCCAATCTGTACCGGGTTGCATCGTTTGCGGCGCACGACGCATCGGTCGCCGTCGAGGTTGCGTTAACCGCGCGCCAACGCGAAACGCGGCGCTGGGTGGCGACCGGCAAAGCGGATGCACAAATTGCGGTGATTCTGGATGCCAGCACGCAGACGGTGCAAAAACATTTGCTGAATCCGTTTGTTAAACTCGGCGTCGAAAATCGCACTGCAACGGCCATGCGCATGATGGAGATTGACCGGCACCAGGGCTAGCGCCGCGGCGCGGCGGTGGTGGCGAAGCGCGCGGTGCGGCCATTTCGCGTATGGTTTCGCTAATCCGCGCAACCTTGCCACCATGATCCTCGTCCTCTACGCCCATCCTTATCCGCAACATTCGCGCGCCTGCAAGATGCTGCTCGATGCAGTCAGGGATCTGCCCGGTCTGCGGTTGCGTTCGCTCTACGATTTATATCCCGATTTCGACATCGACGTCGCCGCCGAACAGGCGGCGCTTTCGCGCGCTGATTTGGTGGTGTGGCTCAGTCCGTTCTACTGGTACAGCGTGCCCTCACTGCTCAAGCACTGGTTCGATGTCGTACTGTTGCGCGGTTGGGCGTATGGCAAGGAGGGTGATGCATTGCACGGCAAAAATTGTCTGTGGGTAGTCAGCACCGGCGGTGACGCCGGCTCGTATTCGGTCTCTGGCATGCATGCGTTGCCATTCGAGGAATTTGTAGCGCCGATCAGGCAGACGGCGCGGTTTTGCGGGATGGCCTGGCAAACGCCGATCGTGCTGCACGGCGCTCACGAGGTAAGCGACGCGGCAATTGTGCTCGCGGCGGCCAATTTCCGTGCACAGCTTATTGCCTGGAATGAAAAACAATGATCGAGGCGCTCATCTATCTTGCCGCTGCGGTCATCTGCGTGCCCATCGCAAAACGATTCGGCCTGGGCGCGGTGCTGGGCTACCTCATCGCCGGTGCATTGATCGGCCCCTGGGGTTTGCGCTTCATTGAAGACGTTGAATCCACCATGCATTTTTCGGAGTTTGGCGTGGTGTTGATGTTATTCGTGATCGGCCTTGAGCTGGAACCGAAACGATTGATGGCCATGCGCAAAGGTGTCTTTGGCGGCGGCGGCGTGCAACTTGCGCTATGCGGACTGGCACTCAGTGGCGGCGCAGCGCTGCTGGGCATGGACTGGAAGGCGGCGCTGGTGGTAGGCGCGGCGCTGGCACTTTCCTCCACCGCGATTGCAGTGGCGACGATGACCGAGCGCAATGTTTTGCGCACACCGACCGGTCAGGCGGGATTTGCGATTCTGCTGTTTCAGGATATTGCCGCCATCCCGTTGCTGGCCATCGTGCCACTGCTGGCAAGCCAGACGGTGGCAAACGCTGACCCCGGATGGTTTAACGCTTTAAAAGCGTTTGGTGCCATTGTCGCGGTGATCGTCATCGGCCTTTACCTTACACGACCTTTACTGCGCATTATCGCCGCCACCGATCTGCGTGAAGTGTTCACCGCGTTTACCCTGTTGCTGGTGATCGGCATTTCGCAGGTGATGCTGCTGGCAGGATTGTCGATGGGTCTTGGGGCTTTTCTGGCTGGTGTGTTGCTGGCAAGTTCGGAATACCGGCACGCGCTGGAAACAGACATCGAACCATTCAAGGGCCTGCTGCTGGGTTTGTTTTTTATTTCAGTCGGCATGGCAATTGATTTTGGTTTGCTGTTGAGTCGGCCGGGCATGGTGGCGGTATTGGTGCTGGGCTTTCTATTGTTGAAAATCGTTACGTTGTGGATGGTGGCGCGCACCATCGGCATCAACAGCAGGCAGCGCTGGCAGTTTGCGATTCTGCTTTCGCAAGGCGGCGAATTCGGCTTCGTGGTGTTCGGCACCGCCAGGATTGCCGGGGTCCTGTCAAAGGAGTGGGAAGCGCTGTTGACCATGACGGTGGCGCTATCGATGGCGAGCACGCCCCTGCTATTAATTCTGCATGACTGGTGGATGACCCGCCTCGAGTGTGCCAGGGGAGTTGCGGACGAAGCCGATGTAATCGATGAAAAAGATGCGCCCGTGATCATCGCCGGCTTCGGTCGCTTCGGACAGATCGTCGGACGTTTGCTGCTGGCCAACGGCGCGCGTGCCGTGGTGCTCGACCACGACCCCGATCAAATCGAGTTATTGCGAAAGTTTGGCACCAAGGTGTTTTACGGTGACGCGACGCGTCTCGATTTATTGCATGCCGCAGGCGCCAAACACGCAAAGCTGCTGGTAAACGCAATTGACGACATGGGGGATAGTTTGAAGCTTACCGATATCGTGCGCGAACATTTCCCGAATCTCCATATCGTCGCGCGTGCCCGCAACGTCACGCACTACATCGAGTTGCGACAGCGCGGTGTCGAGGTGGTCGAGCGCGAAACGTTCGAGTCTGCGCTGATGGCCGGCCGCCATGCGCTGGAAGCGCTTGGCTTTGACCGTTTTCGCGCGCGGGACATGGCCAATATTTTTCGCCGCCACAACATCAGCGTCACCGAAAGCATGATTCCGCATTTTGATGATGACGACAGGCTGGTGTCGGCGGCCAAGGCGGGCCGCGACGAACTTGAACAACAGTTTGCCAAAGACCGCAAACAATTTGAACGCGAGCATTCATCCAAAGACTGGCACTAGCGCCAGCCGGCGCAACGCAGTTCCATTCATCAATAACCAGACCTCCACATGCCCACGCCCCACATCAACGCCCAGCCCGGCGAATTCGCCGAAACCGTCCTCATGCCGGGCGACCCGCTACGCGCACAATTCATCGCCGAAACCTGGCTGAAGGACGCCCGGCTGGTCAACACCGTGCGCAACATGTTTGGCTACACCGGCACTTATAACGGCAAGCGAGTATCGGTGATGGCGCATGGCATGGGTATTCCATCGTGCAGTATTTATGCGACCGAACTGATCAAAGACTACGGCGTAAGAAACCTGATCCGCGTTGGATCGTGTGGCGCGCTGCTGCCTGAAATCAAGCTAGGCGAAATCATCATCGCCATGGGCGCTTCCACCGACAGCAAAGTCAATCGCATGCGTTTGATGGACCACGATTACGCGGCTATTGCCGACTATGACTTGCTGCGCACGGCAGTTAGCGTGGCCGCGACGCAGAAAAAATCAGTGCGTGTCGGCAATGTGTTTTCGGCCGATCTTTTTTACACCGCCCAACCGGAACTGTTCGACAAACTGGAAAAAATGAAAGTGCTCGCCGTCGAAATGGAACTGGCTGGCCTTTACGGATTGGCTGCCGAATATGGCGCGCGGGCGTTGGGGATTCTCACCGTCTCCGACCAGATTCGAACCCATGAGCACATGAGCGCAGAAGCACGCCAGACCAGCTTCGGCGAGATGATTGCGCTGGCCCTGGAGACGGCGCTGCAGTTGTAGTGAGCGGACGGGCGGTGCAGCAGCCATCGGTAGACGCCACCAAGCGAGCGGTGTTGAGCACTTTATGCCGGGGAATTCGCGTCCGCCGGGCTTGGTAATTCGAAGGGGTCTTCGCAACACCCGTGCCCACACCATAATTCAGTTTTTGCGGCACTGTCATCGGCGTGATGGAACAGGTAGCGCGTCTGACTGATGACGCATGCAAACAGGTCGCGGCCATGCCGCCAAAAAACGGCCATATCCGGGGCGCTCGGTGCAGTCCCACCGCGTCGCGCTTTACTCAATCGGTGGCTTGCTAATTAAATCGATAAATATCCATCGCCAGCGCTGCGCCCTCAAATCCATCAAACAATCTGCTTGCCGTCGCTTCCTCGCCTGCAGCGCCGAGCGCTACAAACAGCGGCAGGAAGTGTTCCTCGGTCGGATGGGCGCGCGGGGCGTCGGGCGCTTGTTGCCGATAGCCGGTCAATGCATCGAGGTCGTGTGCCTCCAGCCGCTCAAACACCCAGCGTTGAAACTTCTGCGCATAGGGCGCATGGGTCGATTGTCCGCGCGACTGCAGCCAGTCGCGCAGGTTGTGCGTCAGGTGTCCCGAGCCGACGATCAACACGCCATCGTTGGCCAGTGGCGCAAGCGCGCGACCGACTGCATGGTGGTGATGTGGATTCATGGCGGTTTGCACCGAAAGCTGCACGATCGGCACGTCTGCGTCAGGATACATTTTCAGCAACGGCACCCAGGTGCCGTGATCAAAACCGCGACAGCCATCGATGCCTGCGGTAAAACCCGCGTCAATAAGCAACGCCTGCGCCTTGGCGGCCACGTCTGGCGCACCGGGTGCCGGATAGTTGATCTGGTAGAGCGCTTCCGGGAAGCCGCCGAAATCATAAATCATCGAAGGCTTGGGGTTGCCGGACAGCATCGGAAGATTGGTTTCCCAGTGTGCAGTCACCATCAATACCGCTGTCGGTTTGGGCAACCGCTTCGTGAGCGATGCCCACACCTCACCTGCTGCGCCGGCGCTGACGGCGTGCATCGGTGAGCCGTGCGAGAGGAAAAATGTGGGCAGCTTTTGCATATTGATATCGATATTATTTGATCAAGCCTTCCGCTTTCAACGCTTCCTGCACTTTAGGTCGCGCCGACACCCGCGCCTGAAATGCCACCAGCACCGGCCACTTCGCAATATCGACGCCGACCCACTGGCCCCAATTTAGCACCGTGAAAAGATAGCCATCCGCGACCGTGAACGATTCGCCCAGCAGGTAAGTCTTGCCTTCCAGTTGCTTGCTGAGCCAGTCAAAACGCTTGCCGAGCTTGTCTTTGAAATTTTGCTTCGCGTCGGCTGACAACGTTTCGTCAAACAAGGGGCTGAATCCCTTGTGAATTTCAGAGGTGATGAAATTGAGCGCTTCCTGAAGGCGATAACGCGCCATTGTGCCGGCTTTGGGTGCCAAGCCCGATTCCGGTTTTTGATCGGCGATGTACTGGACGATCGCCGGGCCTTCGGTCAGGTACTCGCCATTGTCCAGTTGCAGCACCGGAACAGAACCTTTGCCGTTGATCGGCCAAAAATCGCCGCCGCCCGCCAGTTGTTTGGTTTTAGTATCGACCTGCTGGGTGGTGAAATCTATGCCTGCCTCCAGCAAGGCAATGCGTGGAGACAGTGAACAGGCACCGGGAGAGAAAAATAGCTTCATTTGGTTTCCTTTGGTTTGGGACAACAACGAAACAGTCATTGATGGCGTGAATTATGGTGGTTGCATCAAGTGAGCGCTTAAATTGCAATCAATTATCCCAAAATAAGAAGCAATCAAAATATGTCGCTTGACCGGCTGCAGGCGATCACCGTGTTCGTGAAAGTGGTGGAGCAGGGCAGCGTTGCCGGCGCTGCCGAGCGGATGAATATTTCCACATTAGCTGTTTCGCGCCACGTCGCGCTGCTAGAAGCGCATCTCGATGCGCGGTTGCTCAATCGGACTACACGTCGCGTTTTGATCACCGAAATTGGCCAGGCGTTATATGAGCGCACTTTGCAGTTGAGCGCACTTTGCAGGTGTTAGTCGATCTGCAGGAAGCAGAAGCCGCAGCCTCGGTCAATAACGCCACGCCACGCAGCAGCATACGTCTCAGCTGCTCGATCAATTGCGAGGTGCCGCACCTGGCCCCCGCCATTGGCGCATTTGAGGCGCGCTATCCGCAGATGCTATTCGACCTTTCCGCATCCGATCGTTTTGTCGATTTGGTGGAGGAAGGGCTGGACTTGGCAATTCGCATCGGCGATCTGGGCAATCCCAACCTGATCGCACGCAAAATTGGCCAGATGCAGCTGGTCACGGCGGCGGCGCCTGCCTGTCTCGAACGATACGGCACCTCAAAACGCCCGCAGGAATTGGTGAAACATAACTGTCTGACCAACGAATTCGCATCGGTGAAAAATCACTGGCCATTGTTGGACAGACAACGACACGAGCTGAAGATAGCTGTCAAAGGCAGCGCGCACGCCAGCAGCGGCGAGATGCTGGCTACGATAGCGGCGCAGGCGGTCGGCATCGCCCACCAGCCCAACTTCATCGTCGAGCCGCCGTTTAAAACCGGGCGCCCGGTGCCAATTCTGGCGAAATATCAACCCGCTCTTTGTCATATTTACGCGGTCTAGCCCAGCCGCCGCCAACTCTCTGCCAAAGTACGCACCTTCGTGGACTTTCTAATGACGGGTTTTTTTAAAACCACCCGGCTAGTGGCGTGTCGCTAGTTGCGACCCCGCTCGATCAAGGCCCCGGGCGGCGCGCCGACGACAGACAGCGCATCTTCAAGCGACCCGCGCAGATTGTCCTGCCCCAGGCGCCTGACGAAACCGCTACGTTTCATCAGCATCAGCGGCTGCTCATTGGCGCCGGCGATCATCATCAGTCCGCCGCGCCTGGTAATGAGTTTGCGAAGGCTTTCGATCGCCTCCAGGCCGGTGTTATCCATATTGATGGTCTGATGCATTTCTACAATGAGGACATCGGGCAACTTTCCGGTCGGATCGAGCAGGTTTTCGAGTTTGGTCACCGAACCAAAGAACAGCGAGCCGAAGATGCGCACTGCACCGACCACGCGTCCGTCCGGCAGGCGCGATTGATCCAGCTGCAGCTCGATCGCCACGACGCTGGTCAGGGAGGACATGCGATAAATGAAAAAAAGACTGGAAAGGATCAGGCCAACCTGCACCGCGACCACCAAATCAAATACCACGGTAAGAAAGAACGTCGATAGCATGGTGATGCGATAGAACATCGAGTACTGCCCGAGCTTGCCGAATTCGCTCCATTCCGCCATGCTGTATGCAACCCACAGCAGAATTGCCGCCAACGCCGCAAGCGGAATGAGTCCGGCCAATGGCGCCGCCACCACTATGATAAGCAAGAGCGTAACGGCATGAACTATACCTGCCACCGGCGAGCGCGCACCGGAGCGAACGTTGGTCATGGTGCGGGCAATAGTGCCAGTCGCCGCGACGCCGCCAAAAAATGGGGCAAAAAAATTCGCGATGCCTTGTGCCATCAACTCCTGGTTGGGATCGTGCCGATCATTGATCAAGCCGTCGGCCACCCGTGCGCACAGCAGCGATTCGATCGCGCACAACAGCGCGATTGCAATCGCCGGTGCCACCAGATTTCGCGCCGTATCCCAATCGAAAGCCGGGAAGTGGGGAAGCGGCAAACCGCGTGGCAGTTCGCCAAATTTGCTGCCGACGGTTTCTACGGGCAGGTGCAATAGCCACACCACAAATGACGACAGCACCAACACCACGATGGTCGATGGCAGTTTGGCGGTAATGCTGCGCCAGCGCGACACCTGTGCGGAATGCGCAGCGTGCGCGGCTTTTGGCGCGGGCCAGAAAACGATTGTCGCCAACGAGACCAGCCCCAGCGCCAGCGCGCGCCAGTTAAAGGTGTGGATTTGTTCGCCAATTACGGCGATCTGGGAAAAGAAGTTGGAGGGCGGCTTGGCAATATCGAGGCCCAGCAAATCCTTGACCTGCGAAATGGCAATGATGACGGCAATACCGGCCGTGAAACCGATCACGATCGACACCGGAATAAAGCGCACCAGATTTCCCATCCGGAATGCGCCCATGGCAAACAGAAAGACGCCTGCCATCATGGTCGCAATAAGTAAATTCGCCACCCCGTATTTTTCGGCAATGCTGTACAGCAGAGCGACAAAGGCGCCAGCCGGGCCGCCAATCTGTACTCGCGATCCACCCAGAACTGAAATGAGAAAGCCGGCAACGATTGCGGTGGCGATGCCTTGCTCAGGGCGGACGCCACTGGCAATGCCGAACGCCATGGCCAGCGGCAATGCAACCATCGCTACCGTGACACCGGCCGCCAAATCGTTGACAAAGTCTTCGCGACCGTAGTTCTTGCGGTGCGCCAGCAGGCGTGGTTTGAAGCGGAACGCTTTAAAGGCTGCGAGTAGTGTGGCGATTGCCGAACTCAAGAGGGTACCGCTTGGATAATTTGTGCTGGTATCGGGCACTGATTGCGCGACCACGAGCACGGTAATTATAGCGCCCGATGCGTGCCGGCTGCATGCAGTCTATCGGCGCTGCGCCATCAAGGCCGCGAAAATACCCAGGACAGCAGTGCATCCTGCGCTGCCTGCGTTTGCAGGGCATTGGGATGATTGGTAATCATCAGGACAATCCAGCGTCGACCGCGCGGATCGAGCAGGTAGCCCGCAATCGCCCGCGCATCGCTCAAGGTGCCGGTCTTGGCGTGCGCCTGTCCCGCAATGCTCTCGCCTTTGCTGCGGCGGCGCAGTGTGCCATCGAGTCCGAGCAATGACATCGACGATATGAATTCGGGCATCACGCTTGAACGCCAGGCGGCGTCCAGTAGTTGCGCCAGCGTGGCGGCACTGACGCGTTCATTGCGCGATAGACCGGAGCCATTTTCGAGCACCAGTTCGGGTGCGGCGATATTTTTGGCGGCGAGCCATTCCCTGATGATTTGTGCTGACCGGCTCGCGCTCCCGGATACCTTCTGGCTGCCGACAGGGGCTTCGGCCGACAGCGTGAGAAATAGTTGTCGTGCCATCACGTTGTTGGAAAATTTATTGATGTCGCGCACCACGTCGGAAAGCGGCCCGGACTCGGTGACAGCGATCAATTTTGCGCCGGGCGGCGTCGGTCCCAGCCTTACCGCGCCCTCCCACCTGCCACCACTATTTTTCCAGACCGTGGCGAATACGCCGCCGATAAATCTGGGATGGTCGAGCAACGACAGATTCCAGGTGCGCTCACCGCAGCTACGCGCAAAGCTGCCGGTGAATGACACCCTCACCCGCGTCGGTTTAATTTCCTGCCGTTCGAGAACGATTCGATCACGCCACTCACCGCACGGCGCATCAATCAGTTTCACGCGGTTGATGATGTCGAGTTGCGCGGGTTTGATGTCGGGTGAAATAGACACCGACTTATTGTCGAGCGTCGCCGCAAACGTAAAACGCACGGTTTTGAAATTCAGCAACAGCGGATCGGGGCCCACGTTGTAGGCACGCAGTCCCTCGCCGTCGAACGCAGCCTCGTCGTAGGCTTCCTCCTCAAAAAAAGCGCGATCCAGAATAACCTCACCCTGTATCTCGTTCAGGCCACGTTGGCGCAATTGCGTCACCAGTGACGTGAAGCGCTCGGCCGTGAGCTTCGGGTCTCCCGCCCCTTTCAATACCAGGTCGCCGTGCAAGGTGCCGGCGCGCACCTCGCCTGCGGCAAAAACTTCCGTTTTCCAGGTGTAAGCGGGGCCGAGCAATTCGAGGCCGGCATAGGTCGTCAGCAGTTTAATGACCGACGCCGGATTCATTGGCTTGTCGGCATTGATGCTCAGTAGTGCGTCTTTACTACCGATTTCCTTGACGATCACAGCGACGTTTTCAAGTGGCACTTTCGCTTTCAGAAAAACGTCGGTGACCGCAAGCGGCAATGATTGTCCGTGTGCTGCGCCCGCACTGAGCAGGCAAAACGCCATTGCGGCGTATCGGTAATTCATCGCATGCGCATTTCGTCGATAACCGCTACGGTCTGTTTAACCAGCCATATAAATTCATCCTCTTCGATAATATAGGGCGGCATAAAGTAAACGGTGTTGCCGATCGGGCGCAGCAAAGCGCCGCGCTGCATGCTGGCGGCAAAAAAATCGCGGGCGAAGGTGGACGTGCTGGACTTTGTAACGTTTATCTCGAATGCCCAGATCATGCCGAGATGGCGGAAATTCTCGACCGACGGGTGCTGCCGAATCGCTGCGGTGTGCGCAAAAAACTGCGCCGACCTGAGGCGATTTTTTTCGATTACATGGTCCGATTCGAAAATGTCCAGCGTCGCCAGCGCCGCGCGGCAGGCAAGTGCATTGCCGGTGTAGGAATGCGAATGCAGAAATCCCCGGGTAACATCGTCGTGATAAAACGCGTCGTACACTGGGTCGGTCGTCAGCACGCAGGACAACGGCAAATAGCCGCCGGTGAGGCCTTTCGAAAGACACACGAAATCCGGCTGAACACCGGCCTGTTCGTAGGCAAACATACTGCCGGTGCGGCCGAAGCCTGTCATGATTTCGTCGGCGATCAGGTGCACCTGATATTGGTTGCATAGCGCACGCGCGCGCTTCAGGTAATCGGGGTGATACATGCGCATGCCGGCGGCACCCTGCACCAGCGGCTCGATAATGAACGCAGCGATTTCGTGGTGATGCGCGGCCAGCATATTCTCAAGTGAATCACTAGCAGTGCTGCGACTCGCAGGGCTTATTGCCGCCGTGATGTCCGTGGATGCTGGTTCTACGTTATCTGCAATGGGGAACGCTACGCGCAGGTTGTGATTCAGCAGTGGTCCATACGTATCACGAAAAATCGCCAAATCGGTTACCGCCAGCGCGCCGATGGTCTCGCCGTGATAGCTGCCTTCAAGGCTCACGAATTTCTTTTTGCCGGACTTTCCCGCATTGCGCCAGTAATGAAAACTCATTTTCAGCGCAATCTCGACCGCACTGGCCCCATCACTGCCGTAAAAGGCGTGGCCCAGGCCGGTTAGTTTGGCGAGACGCTCGGAAAGTTGCACCGCCGGCTCATGGGTAAAGCCGGCGAGCATCACATGTTCGAGCTGATCGAGCTGGTTCTTCAGCGCCGCATTGATGCGTGGATTGGCGTGGCCGAAAAGATTTACCCACCACGACGACACCGCATCTAGGTAACGCCTGCCTTCGAAGTCAATCAGCCACGCCCCTTCTCCGCGTGCAATCGGTACCAGCGGGAGCCGTTCGTGGTGCTTCATCTGGGTGCAGGGATGCCAGACACTTTTCAGCGAACGCGCGACGATTTTTTGATTGGGGGAAATTTCCGGCATGGCGCTGCGAATGTATCACAAGCCGTGCGGCGATCTCGCCGGCAACTTGCCGCAGGTACCCGCCATCTGGCACCCATCGCAGCCGCTTGCTAGCAACACCTGCCAGTGAAGTTATGGCGAAATGGATGGGTACGTAAATTTCACGCTTTGTTTTTCCGGTTCTCACGCATTGAACAAGGAGACGAACATGAATTTGCTGGGACTGATCGAATCGCAGATGATCGCCAATCGCTTGCCGCTGCTGGCCGTCACCCTCGCCGCCGTGCCGCATACCAATACACCCACCGTACTGACGTTGCACTGGCACGGTTTCGTCGAGGTGCGACTTGCCGATGACGCTGACGCCGTGGCTTACCAGTCGGTGCCCAGCTCAGCCCTGCAGGTGAACGAGCGCTGGGACCGTTTCGACGATCTGGATCATGCGGCGCTGGAAACAGCATGGGAGTTGGGTGCCTGGAATCTTGAACGCCTGGAAGCACAACCGTTCGCCCGGCTCGGTGCCGATACCCATGAAAGCGTGATCGGTATGCACGCCTTCGGCGCATCGCCCCTTTATATCGACGGCAATTCGCCGATCGTTGCCGACGTGCCGGACTGTCAAGACCTGCTACACGCGGCCTCGCGTGAAGGCTATGTGCAGTGGCTGTTTCGTCCGGTGCGGGGCGGCCTGTGGTCGGATTCCGACGACGTGACACTTGAGACCGGCGGTTATCGCAATCCGGCCTGTCCCCTGGTGAGCAAGCCGGTGGCGCCGACGGCGTTTCGCGCGCGATTGCGAAAAGTTGTTTATCCGTTCGGACGAAGCCGGCAGGGCGGCGGCGGCGAGCGTTAATATAATTGCAAAGGCCCCCAATCTCCCGCCATACAAGCCTTTCGCCAATAAACCACGCTTGCCCGCCGGTGTACCTTAAAAACCCACTACCCCACCATCACTGCGCGGATCAAAACCACCGCTCAATCCGCCATCGCGCGTACGTATCAACGCCCCTGCGTGCCCCACGCTCTCATCAAATGCGGCGAGCGGTTCAACCAGATGCCCACGCGCTCGCAAACCCTCAAACACCGACGCATCAAACCGCGACTCCAGTTTCAGCGTAGCGGATGGGTTGCCCCAGGTCCGCCCCAGCAGCCAGCGTGGTGCAGCAATCGCCTCCTGCGGGCTCATGCCAAAGTTGGCGATGCGGGTAAACACGGCGCACTGCGTCTGCGGCTGGCCATCGCCACCCATGGTACCGTAGGGCATCACGCGGCCATCGTTGAACAGGGCGAGAGCAGGATTGAGCGTGTGGAAAGGTTTCTTGCCGGGTCTGATGGCCAGAAGCGCCTGCGGGTCTAGCGAAAAACTGGCACCGCGATTTTGCCAATTGACGCCGGATTCATTCAGCACAATGCCACAGCCGAATTCGTGATAAATCGATTGAATGAAGGACACCGCGCGACCCTGTTTGTCGATGACGCCCATCCAAACGGTGTCCCCCGGCGCGGCGTTGTTGCCCCATTGGGCTGCGCGATCGGGTTTCACTTTTGCAGCGAGCGTGGCAACGATATCGTCGTCCAGCAACGATTGCGCGTGTACCGCCATGTCGGATGGATCCGTAACATACTTATCACGGATCGCGAACGCCTGCTTGGTGGCTTCCACACAGACGTGCACGTAGTCAGCTCCCAGCGGATCGAGGCCCTTCAAACCGATTTTGTCCAGGATCGCCAGTAACAATAGCGAAACCACGCCCTGGCTGGGCGGCGTCATATTGTAGAGCGCGGCCAAGCTGTGTTTGAAGGTCAGCGGTTCGCGATAAAGCGCCGTATGCCTGGCCAGATCGTGGCGCGAAACCGGACTGCCGACGGCGGCCAGGTCTTTGGCGATGCTTTGCGAAATATCGCCACGATAAAAATCCTGCAGCCCGGCGCTGGCCAGATATTCCAGCGTGTTTGCCAACCGTGGCATGGTAAAGCGCGAGCCGGTCGCGGGTGCGGCATGGTTCACCAGAAAGCTCTCCGCGAAACCGGGCTGCGGACTTAGCTCGGTCAATTTTGCCGAAGTGCTCGCGGTCTGGCTGTGAGTGACGACAATGCCCTGGCGGGCTCGCGCCACGGCATCATGAACAAGCATCGACAACGGCATTTTGCCGCGCCAGCTTTTCGACACCTCCAGTGCGGCGTCCCAGCCGGAAATAGTGCCTGCAACCGTATTCGCCGCCAGCGGCCCACGCAGCGGAATACTGTGCAGCCCCTGCTGGCGGTAAAAATCCAGCGTCGCGGTTTGCGCCGCAGCGCCGCAGGCATCAATCGCGACCACCGCTTTGCCTGGATCGTGAATCAGCCAAAAAGCGTCGCCGCCAATCGCGGTCATGTGCGGATACACCACGGCGATGGTCGCCGCGGCAGCCACCATCGCTTCAATGGCGTTGCCTCCCTCGCGAAGGATGTGAACGGCCGCCTCGGCAGCGGCCGCGTGGGGCGCGACCGCAATGCCGTTTTGAAATTTGGATGTCATGCAATTGTTTCCTTTAACA
>JAYVKG010000101.1:0-6555 GCA_043768625.1 Betaproteobacteria bacterium | reverse complement strand
GTCATTGTCGCTGCCAAAGGCGGCGGCTCTGAGAACAAATCCAAGTTCGCCATGTTGCTGCCATCCGACAATATCGTCGACTGGGTATTGTCGATGGTGCCGACGATGGGGGCAGACTGGTGCCCTCCCGGACTGCTGTCGCTGGGTATCGGCGGTTCGCCGGAAAAAGCCATGCTGCTGGCGAAATGGGCGATGATGGAGCCGTTCAACATGCATCAGCTACAGGCGCGCGGCGCGGTTAATCGCGCAGAAGAATTGCGGCTGGAAATTTTTGAGAAAGTAAATGCGCTCGGTATCGGTGCGCAAGGTTTGGGCGGCCTCACCACCGTACTTGACGTAAAGGTGGCCGATTACCCGACGCATGCAGCGTCGAAACCAGTCGCACTGTTGCCCAACTGCGCGGCGACGCGGCATGCACATTTTGTGCTCGACGGGTCCGGCCCGGCGGTGCTCACGCCGCCTTCGCTCGAGGATTGGCCGAAACTCTCACTCGATTTCAAGACCTCGCGCCGGGTAAATGTCGATCTGCTCGACAAAGCGGAAATAGCAACGTGGAAATCCGGCGAGACTCTGCTACTCTCGGGCAAGATACTTACCGGGCGCGACGCGGCGCACAAACGCATGACCGACATGATCGCCAAAGGCGAGGCGCTGCCGGTGGACTTTACCAATCGCTTTATCTATTACGTGGGACCGGTAAGCGCGGTACGAGACGAGGTGGTCGGCCCGGCTGGACCCACTACTTCTTCCAGGATGGATCGATTTACTGAAACGATGCTGGCCAAAACCGGCTTGATTGGCATGATCGGTAAATCCGAGCGCGGCGTAACTGGATTGGAGGCGATCAAGAAACACCGCGCGGTTTATTGCATTGCCGTTGGCGGTGCGGCCTACCTGGTTTCAAAGGCCATTCGCGGGTCGCGCGTGGTCGCCTTTTCCGACTTGGGGATGGAAGCGATCCACGAATTTGAAGTTAAGGACATGCCGGTCACGGTCGCCGTGGATGCCGCTGGCAACGCTGTCCACAAAACCGGCCCGGCGCAATGGCGCGCCAAGATTGGCAAAATTCCGGTGGTCATTGCCTGATGCGGCAAACGGTTTTTATGAAGATGACGTACCCGCGTGCTTGAGAGAGCCATCGCCCGGCAGCTGAATTTTGCGGTAATTGATGGTTCGGCCGGATATCGTGGCGTGCTCAGCGCTTTTATTCAGACGCAATGGCCTGAGGCAACCGTTGAAGAGGTCGACCCATTCGCGCAAACGCTGCGCGGCTTCGGCGTTGCCTTCGGTATCGAAAGTGACGTGATCCTGCTCGGCGGCATTGGCACCTACGCCGAAGCGCGTTCTTCGTTGCAACGATTGCTAGCACGTGAGCATTGCCCACCGGTGATATTGATGGTCGCGCGCGAGCTTGAGCCGCAGAGTGCCAAGTTGATTGAAGCTGGTGCCGTATCGGTTTTGTTCAAGGACGCATTCTCCAGGAGCTCCCTGATCGAAACCGTCACCAAAGCGCTGGGAAAGCTAAACTCCCCGGAGCCCGTTGAACATCAGCTTGGCACACCGGCAATTTTTTCGGATACGCGTACCTTTGGGCAATTCAGCTTCATTGCCAATGGACAATGCCATACCATCGTCATCGAGCACTTTAAGTTCATCGCCACCATTGCCTCCAGTCATCTCGCGCAGGTTTTCTGTGCAGAAAGAATGCTAAACCAGCAGCGAGTGGTCATTAAAATTGCATTGACTTCGCCGCTGCATAGCGACGAGGTACGCACTTTCTGCGAACGCTTTCGACTCATCAGCAAGTTGAATGGACGCAACGTGGTGCGATATGTTGATGCGGGCGTTGCTGATTCGTGGCCATATGTAGTGCTCGAGTATCTGCCGGGCGGAGATCTGCGTCAGCGCATGGCGGCCGGCATCAATTCGGCTCAAGCCGTACAAATACTTTACCAATTGAGCATTGCGCTGGACAGCTTTCACACTGGCAACTTCGCCCACATGGATCTGAAGCCTGAAAATATTTTTTTCCGCGGCAGCGATATCGTGCTGATTGATTTCAATATTTCGACCCACTTTGGCCATGTCGCGCGTAGCCGTGCCATGGGGGACGTGTTTGGTTCGCCGTTTTACATGAGCCCGGAGCAGGCACAGGGGCTGGCGGTCGACGGGCGCAGTGACCTCTACAGTGCGGGCGTAATTTTCTATGAAATGCTCACCAGTGGCCGGCCATACACCGGTGAAAGTGCGATTCAGCTAATTTACAGACACATTCACGACGAAATTCCCTTGTTGCCCGCGCGCGTCCGCCGCTACCAGCCGATTATCGACGCGCTTATGGCAAAAGATCGCAACACCCGCGTCGCCACCGCCGCAGAACTTTCCGCAATGTTAGTGCCGTTTTTGGACGCCGCTAGCCACTCCGCATCCGCCGACATCCTGTCGTAACCGATAAAACCTCACCCACTATGCTGCCACACGGATCTGCCGACGCCCTCTTTCTCGCCCGCTGCGCCGGACGGGGTTTTCCGCTGTTTGTACTGACGGCGAGTGCGCAGGAGGCGGAGCGCTTGACGGCTGAAATCGCTTTTTTCCAACCCGCACTGCGCATACACCGGCTGCCGGACTGGGAAACGCTGCCTTACGACCACTTCTCACCGCACCCCGATCTGGTGTCAGAACGCCTGGCGACGCTGTACCATTTTTCCCAGGCGCAGTTCGATATTGGCATTGTACCGGTGACCACGGCAATGACACGTCTTTGTCCGCGCGAGTTTCTGGCCGGGCATTCGTTTTTTGTCAGGATCAAATCGCGCCTTAACCTTGAACGCCTGCGTCAGGACCTCGCCCTCGCGGGTTACTCCCATGCGACGCAGGTGATGGCGCCCGGCGAGTACGCGGTACGCGGCGGTTTGATCGATCTATTTCCGATGGGCAGTTCTGTGCCGTACCGGGTAGACCTGTTTGGCGATGAGGTCGATCAGATTCGTACCTTCGACGTCGATACGCAACGCAGCATTTATCCGGTCAACGAAATTCGCTTGTTGCCGGCGCGCGAATTTCCCCTCGATAAGGATGGACAGCATCGTTTTCGCGAAAATTTCCGCGACCGTTTCGAAGGTGACCCCGCCAAAAGCCGGATGTATAAAGACGTTTCGGCCGGTTTGGCGCCAGCCGGCATTGAATATTATTTGCCGCTATTTTTCGAGCGCACGGCCACGGTGTTCGATTATCTGCCTGAAAAAACCCACATCTTCCAGCATGGCGACGTGCTCGCCCACGCGGAAGATTTCTGGAAGGATACCCAGTCGCGCTTTGAGCTGATGCGCGGTGATAAAGACCGTCCTTTGCTGCCACCGAAAGATATTTTTCTGGCCGTCGATGAACTGTTCGGCGGCATGAAGCCATTTGCCAAGTTCGAGCGCAAAGAGATTTACGGTTCGGCGTTGGCACTGCCGGCCATTGAAGTCGACCGCCGCGCCGCGGACCCGGTCACGAAGTTGCGCGCCTTCGTGGCGGCTTTCGAAGGCAATATTCTCATCACTGCCGACGGCATGGGGCGGCGTGAGACCGTGACGCAGTTTCTCGCTGAAAATAATCTGCAAACTTTTCCTGTCCAAAGTTTCGCGGAATTTGAGCGCAGCAATCCGCGAACCACGCCACTTTCCCCGGTTCAGGCGCGACCCGCCACGAAAGGGGACGATCTTGCATCGGGCGCGGCAAAGTGGGTAGGCATCGTCTTCACCCCTTTGCAAAGTGGATTTATCCTGCCTGACGAGCGGCTCGCCGTCGTCACCGAAAATGAGTTGTATGCGTCCGAGGTCAAGCAATCGCGCCGCCGCGAAAAATCCCGCACCAGTACAGAAGGCTTGTTGCGTGATTTGGCCGAAGTCAATATTGGTGATCCGGTAGTGCATGAACAACACGGCATTGGTCGCTACGCGGGTCTGGTGACAATGGATCTTGGCGAGGGCACGCAGGAATTTCTGGAGCTGCATTACTTTGGCACCGACAAACTTTTTGTGCCAGTCGCGCAGCTCACGGTGATTTCACGTTACACCGGTGCCAATCCGGAATCAGCACCGCTGCATAAACTCGGCAGCGGCCAATGGGAAAAAGCCAGAAAGAAGGCAGCCCTCCAGGTGCGCGACACCGCAGCGGAATTATTGAATCTGTACGCTAGGCGAGCTGCTCGGCAGGGTTTTGCGTTCCCGCTAAAACTGAATGAATTCGATGCGTTTTCCGCCACTTTTCCGTTCGAGGAAACCCCCGATCAGGCCGCGGCGATCAAGGCGGTCATGGCGGACATGACCTCCGGCAAACCGATGGATCGATTAGTCTGCGGCGACGTGGGCTTTGGTAAGACCGAGGTCGCGTTGCGGGCCGCGTTCATTGCGGTGGCGGCCGGCAAGCAAGTGGCAATTTTGGTGCCGACGACATTGCTGGCCGAGCAGCACTTCCAGAATTTTTCAGATCGCTTTGCCGAATGGCCGGTAAAGATCGCGGAATTTTCGCGGTTTCGTTCCGCGAAGGAAACAACGTTGGCGCTTAAAGGTATCGCCGATGGCACGGTCGACATCGCCATCGGCACCCACAAATTGATCCAGAAAGATGTGTTATTCAAAAATCTTGGCCTGGTGATTCTGGATGAGGAACATCGCTTCGGCGTTCGACAAAAAGAAGCGCTGAAGGCCCTGCGAACTGAAGTCGACGTGCTTACCCTGACCGCCACGCCAATTCCGCGCACGCTTGCCATGTCGCTGGAAGGGTTGCGGGACTTTTCGGTGATCGCGACCGCACCACAACGGCGGCTCGCCATCAAAACGTTTGTGAATCCGCTTTCCGAGGGCATCATCGTTGAGGCTGTCATGCGCGAATTGAAGCGCGGCGGCCAGGCTTATTATCTGTACAACGAAGTCGATACGATTCAAAACCAATATGATCGACTCGTCAAACTGCTGCCGGAAGCGCGCATTGCGGTGGCGCATGGGCAACTGCCGGAGCGGGAACTCGAGCGCGTGATGCGCGATTTTTACCATCAGCGTTCCAATGTTTTGCTCTGTTCGACTATTATAGAAACCGGTATCGATGTGCCAACAGCGAATACCATCCTGATCCATCGCGCAGACAAATTCGGGCTCGCCCAATTGCATCAGTTGCGCGGACGCGTCGGGCGGTCGCACCATCAAGCCTATGCATATCTGCTCACGCCGCCTGCAGACGCGTTGAATGCGAACGCGAAGAAACGCCTCGAGGCGATTCAAATGATGGAAGATCTCGGCGCAGGTTTTTATCTTGCCATGCACGATCTCGAAATCCGCGGCGCGGGCGAAGTGCTCGGAGACTCGCAGTCTGGCGGCATTCAGGATATTGGCTTCACCATGTATTCGGATATGCTCAACGCCGCGGTGAAATCGCTCAAGGCCGGGCGCGAGCCCGATTTGTTGCGGCCCTTGAACGTTGCCACGGAAATCAATTTGCATACGCCCGCCCTGTTGCCGGAAACGTTTTGTGGCGACGTGCATGAGCGGCTGGTGATCTACAAGCGTCTCGCCAATTGCAGCGATGAAGCGGGGCTGGACAACTTGCAAGAGGAGCTAATCGACCGTTTCGGCTTGCTGCCGTCGCCCACACAGACTTTATTGGACTGCCATCGCCTGCGCATTCTCGGCAAGCCGCTCGACTTGTTGAAGATTGACGCGAGCGCGCAGGCGATCATGGTGCAATTTGGCCCCGATACCCCGATTCATCCCCACCGCGTGATCCAGCTTGTCCAGCAAAAGCGCCAGTACAAGCTAGCTGGACAGGACAAGCTGCGGATCGAAAAAGCGTTGGGCAACGTGCGTGAACGCGTCAACGAGATCAAAAATATATTGCGCGAGCTGTCGCCGGCACCAACCAGTGCTGCGGCGACCGCCGCATGAGTACCGACCTCATCATTCAGGGCGAAGATATCGCCAGCGCAGATTTGCGGAAGATTCACGCGATTTCTGCCGCCAACGGTATTGCACGTATCGCTCACGTCGCCCATCAGGCATTTCGACTGAGCAGTGCCGATAACAGCGGCAACACGCGTACCGCGGTGAAGACCTATTGCGATGCAGCACACCTTGATTTTGGCTTTGTCCAATCCGGCCGTACGCTTGCAGATATCGGCCTGCTGGCGATGGATATGGATTCAACGCTCATCACCATCGAGTGCATAGATGAGATGGCTGATTACGTTGGTAAAAAAAAACAAGTGGCCGCCATTACGGCGAATGCGATGCGCGGCGAAATTGATTGGCCTGAAAGTTTGCGCCAGCGCGTGGCGTTGCTTAAAGGGTTGGAAGAATATGCGTTGCAGCAGGTGTACGACCAGCGGCTGGCATTGTCAACTGGTGCGGCAGCTCTGATCGCAGCGGCAAAGAAACACGGCGTCAAGCTGCTGCTGGTGTCCGGAGGTTTCACTTTTTTTACCGAGCGCTTGAAAACGCGTCTCAACTTCGACTACGCCTATGCCAACACGCTGGAGATTGCGAACGGCAAATTAACCGGCAAAGTGATCGGCTCGCT
>JAYVKG010000100.1:0-20670 GCA_043768625.1 Betaproteobacteria bacterium | reverse complement strand
GGCTGAATCCACTTGCGAGGCCAGCCGCTCGACCAGCTCCTGCAGCGCGAGAACCGATGAGTATGAGGACAGCAATGGCGAATTGGCCTGATCTTGGACGGTGCTCATTCGTCGGAATTTTCCATCAAGGCCATTTCCGCGCTGCTCATAAGCCGTTCGATGTCGATCAGGATCAACATTCTTTCATTCACCGCCGCCAGGCCCTTCAGATACCTCATCTCGACGGTGCCAAATTCCGGTGCCGGACGAATCTGCTGCTCTTCCAGTAACACCACATCAGAGACGGAATCCACGACAATACCAATCACGCGTTTTCCCAGATTCAGTATCACGTTGATCGTGAATTCGTTGTAGACCGGTTCGCCCAGATTAAACTTGATGCGCATATCCACAATCGGCACGATCAAGCCACGAAGGTTAATTACGCCCTTGATGAATGCGGGGGCGTTGGCAATACGTGTGACGGCTTCGTAACCGCGTATCTCCTGCACTTTCAGGATGTCTATCGCATACTCTTCACCGCCAAGCGTGAAGGTGAGGAACTCATGCGGTCTGTGCACTTCTTTCTGGATGATTTTAGACAGTGACATGAAGCAGCTTTCGCGTTCGGCAGGAACAGTTGGCGGGGCGGATTAAAACTCTTCCCACTCGCCGTCCAGATCTCTGGGCAGCGCCTGGGACTTGGCGCGCGGGTCCGGTGCGCTGATACGGCTTGCCGCCGTTTTGGACACGCTGTTTTCTGCCAGAGCAGCGGTGCGACGGCTACGCCGCTGCTCGTCGCGGAGTTTCGAGTCATCGAGTTTGAACCTTGAAACCAATTCTGACAGCGCCTCCGCCTGTTCGCGCATCGATTCGGCTGCCGCAGCGGCTTGTTCGACCAGAGCGGCGTTTTGCTGCGTTACACCTTCCATCTGAATAATGGCGCGATTGACCTGATCGATTCCAGTAGCTTGCTCATGGGAGGCTACTGAAATTTCGTTGATTATTTCGGTAACCTGCTGGATGCCCACCACAATGCCCTGCATGGAATTGCCCGCCTCATTGACCAACTGCGTGCCTTCACCAACTTGGTCGACCGTATTGTGAATGAGCTCCTTGATTTCTTTGGCAGCGGCAGCGCTGCGTTGCGCCAACGCGCGCACCTCGGCCGCGACCACGGCAAAACCTCGACCTTGTTCGCCCGCACGCGCCGCCTCCACTGCGGCATTGAGCGCCAGTATATTGGTCTGGAACGCGATCGAATCGATGACGCTGATGATTTCGCCAATTTTGCGCGAGCTCGAATTGATTGCCGCCATTTTTTCAACCGCTTTGACCGCCACGCCACCGCCTTTGCGCGCAGCGTCCGACGCGCTCAACGCGAGTCCGTTCGCGAGCTTGGTGTTCTCGGCGTTCTGCCGGATGGTGGAGGTAAATTGCTCCATGCTCGACGCGGTTTGCTCCAGCGTCGCCGCCTGCTCTTCGGTGCGAGCAGACAGATCGGTATTGCCGGCGCTGATTTGTCGCGCCGCATTTGCAATCTCACCCGCGTTGATCGCTACCTGCGCGACCAAGTCGTGCAATTGACTCACAAAAGCATTCATCGAAACGGCAACCCTGCCAAACTCCCCTGACATAGCGGGTAGCTTACGGGTCAGGTCGCCCTGGCCGGTGCGCAGATCTTCGGTCGCGCGCAGCACTTGATTGATGGGTCTGGCTATCACACGATAGGTCCACCATGAGACCCCACCCAGGCAAACCAGGCCGAGCAATACGGCGATGGAAACCAATGCGGCGGTATCGCCTGCCAGCGCCTGGCTACCGGTGCTGAATGCAACATTATCTTTTTCTGCTTGGGCAGTGAGCTTCTCAAGCTGGGTTGCAGTCAACTTGAATGATTTTTCGAAATCGGGAATCTGTGCAATCGCGCCGATCAGGTTGGCCTTGGCGGTAAGCAGCATGCGATCAGATTCTGCCAAATAAGCGGTGACGGCAGGTTTAACTGATTCAACTGCAGCGCGGACCTCCGAAGAGGTCGCTTTGGCATTATCGAGCTGCGTCATTGCCAACATGAATTCTTTTTTGTGGATAGTCAGGGCTTTCTCGGTGCGTTCCATCCATTCCGATTCGCCACGCTCGAACGCCAACAGGAATGTCACCACGTCCGCGCGTATGGCATCGTGCATTTGATGGGCGTCTCCAGTGGCGCGCAACAACGTGGCGTTCGCGGTTGATTTCTCCAGCGTGCCCTGAAACGAACCCACCGCACGGTAGGCAACGATACCCACGACGATAAAAATCAGCGCAACAATTGCCGCGAACAACGCCAGGCTGTTTTTGATGGATAGGCCCCGGGATATCTGCATTGTTGATTTACCCTGATAGTTAACGGTCGGCAAGGCGCGCGACCCACAAAGCGACGGTTTTATATCTTTAACGCTATTCTACGTTCAGCAATACGAGGGCAAGCTATTTCTTCACTTGTGCCAAAACGTTACTGGTCCACGCAAGACGCTCAATCAAGGTCTTGAGAAACTGGCGATTGAAGCGCAACTGGCAGGCGTCAGAAAGCTGCTCCAACTGCACATCCTGGATACGCAGCAATTGCACCTCGGACACGGCAATGATGGATGCGGTGCGTCGCGCCAGGTCGCCGGATAGATAGGCCATTTCCCCGAAGCAGTCACCGTCTTTTAATACATTCAACAGCTTATCGTCCTTGACCACCTTCACCTGACCAGAAACAATGATAAAAAACGCGTGGCCAACGTCGCCTTCGAGAAGCAGGCTCTGCTCCCGCGAATGATTTTCCCAAATCGCGCCGCGCAATACTTCCCACAATTCTGAATCGCGAAAATCGCGAAAAAAATCGAGTTTACGGAGGGCGTTGAATTTCTCCGCTGAGGAAATTTCGAAAGAATATTTTTCCAATTGCGGGAAGGTGTCGGCCAGGTCCCGCGCCATCGCATACCAGGCCGGGTAGCGTTTGGACGGATCGCGCGCCATCGCTTTTTCGACAATCGCGACCAACTCGTCTGGAATATCGGGTCGAATGGTTTTCAGCGGTGTGGCGGTATCGTTAAGTATCTTGTTTATCATGGCCACTGAATTGGCAGCCTGAAATGGCAGCCGCCCGCCCAGCAATTCGTACATGGTTACGCCGAGAGAGTAAATATCGGTCTGTACTGATGGTGGCTCTTCGTTGATCTGCTCCGGTGCCATGTACGCCGGCGAACCAACGAATCCATCTATCTGGGTATGGGTCGCCTGGGAAATTTGCGCCGTACCAAAATCCGAAATCTTGATGTCGTCGCGCTCGGAAAGGAGGATATTGGCCGACTTAATGTCGCGATGAATCACCCCATTCTGGAAGGCATAATCAAGCGCGCGGCAAGCTTTGAAAATGATTAGCACCGCCTGACGGACCGGTAGTAAATTAGTTTCGGTACAGAATTTCTTGAGCGATCCGCCGCCTACGTATTCCATCACGATGTAACGGTTTTCGCCTTCGATCACGGCATCGTACACGCCGACGATATTGGGATGCGACATCTTCCCGACCATCGCCGCCTCGTTAAGGAACAGTTTTTCGAAGCGCCGTGCTTCTTCTTCGCCCATGCCCTCGTCAGGCGTGACGACCTTGATCGCCACTTTGCGGTCGTTAAACTGATCCTCACCCAGATAGACGACTGCCGTCGCACCGCGACCTAATTCGGATAGGATGTTGTATTTGCCGATTTTGGTAGGGCGGATTTGCATTTATTTTGGTTCTGGGTTGCAGTAGTGCGCGATGAAAATACTTAGAATTAAAATCAGGTTTCAGCGGTTAGACACTGTTTTTCCAACGATATTAACTCATACGAGGCGGTACCGTGCGGCTTTTATTATGCAATCAATTTCGTGGCAAAGCCGCCCCTAACGACACAAAACCATCAACTGAAATATCAACAGTATGCAAAGGAAACGCCAAACGTGCTTTCAGGTAATTATTGAACATTGATCGTTCATAGGCCGGGTCGTAATGATTCTCTAACATGCTGGCGACAAACGCATCCCACTGGCCAGCCTGTGCAAGTCGTTTCCAATCGTCGATTTGCTGCTGGGTATGCAGCGCCTTGAGACAATCAAGCTTATGGAAAAGCAGTTCGCGGTCGAGTATTAAATGTGCGTATTCCTCGCGCAGCAATTGCACCCGCAACGACGCAGGCGTGCAAACCTCAAAGCAGTTGCCGCGCCACATGCATTCGATCAAAGATTGCGGTACGCGAAGATTACCCACTTTCTTGCTCTCGGCCTCGACATAAACAGGACGTGTGTGGTCGAAACCGGCGAGTTCTGTCCAGATGCGGCTTTCAAAAATTTTTTGTGGCGGCTGTGGTTCTTCAGGCAAATCGCCCAATACCGAGCCCTTGTGTGCCGCCAGTTTTTCCAGATCCAGAACCTGTGCTCCGGATGCTGCCAGCGCTTCCAGCAGTCGGCTTTTGCCGGAGCCGGTGCGACCGCAGATGACGTGGTATTGAAATTGGCCGGGGAGGGTGTCGAGATCGGCAATTACCTGCCCGCGCCAGCGCTTGTAGCCGCCTTCCAGTTGCAACGCGCTCCAGCCCACACTACGCAGTACGTGCGCCATCGCGCCCGAACGCGTACCCCCGCGCCAGCAATAGATCAGCGGTTTCCACTTCCTGGGTTTATCCCGGAATGAAACGTCGATATGCGCCCCGATGTTGCGCGCGACCATTGCCGCGCCGACTTTCTTGGCTTCAAAAGCGGAGTTTTGTTTGTATATGGTACCGACCGCAGCGCGTTCGCTGTCGCTTAACACCGGATGGTTGACGGCACCCGGCACATGGTCGAGTGCGAATTCGCCGGGGCTTCTAACGTCAATAATGGCATCAAAAATAGCGAGCTCCCGGAGCGTCAATGGCAACGTTTGCATGCCGGCTTGCGCCTGCAGGCGTTGCACACTATGTACCTCGACACCCGAGGCGTTTTCTGCGGCGCTCACTGACGCGCTTATCGACGCGATGCCGCGTTGGTCAGGGCAATGGCTTGCCACACCGCAGGCATCACGTTATCAAGAATCTTTGATTGCGCTGCGGCCGTGGGGTGGACGCGATCCGCCTGAAAATATTCAAGTTTGTCGGCAAACCCTTCGAGAAGAAACGGTACAAAGGGCAGCTTGAATTTTACCGCCAGATCGGCATACATGTCGCGGAACTGCCGGGCGTAGTCGAGCCCGTAATTCGGCGGAATTTGCAGGCCAACCAGTACCACTCGCGCGCGGGCTGCGCGCGCGGCAGTGATGATTGCGTCCAGATTTTTGCGGGTTTCGGCATTCGGCAGTCCGCGCAGGCCGTCATTGGCACCGAGCGCCAGTACTACAATGGTCGGGCTCAGTCGGGCCAGGTCGCCCTTGATACGCCCCAACCCGCCACGCGAGGTCTCGCCACTAATGCTGGCATTAACCACGGCGATGCCATGCGGTCGCATGGTTGCGGCCATCAACATTACCCACCCTTCCTTGGGATCGATACCGTAGGCGGCCGACAGGCTGTCGCCGAAAATCATCACGCGTTCGCGAATAATATTGCCTTCTTTCGCGGCGCTCGGGAACGCTGCGGTCACCAGCAGGGTCAGAACCGCCATGGCAGCCGCACTTGAAAGTATTGCCTTCAAGCCAATCTTAATCATGTCATTGCCCTTTCTGTTGCCATTTGTCAGTTCAATCCAAGTCTCACCGCCATACCTGTTTATTGATTATCCTCTCACAAGGGCACAGCCCTGCATCGTTCAACGTGTTAACTGTTTGCCTAGCCGAGGATGCGGCTAAAAAATATATGACTAACCCATTGCCAGATCAAAAAAATAATTTCATCGTCAGGGTCGAACATCTGACCAAACGCGTGACCAGCTCAGAGGCGGAGTTGGTCATTGTCAATGCTGCCAACTTTACCGTTGAGCCGGGCGACACCATCGCTATTGTCGGCGCGTCGGGGTCGGGTAAATCCACCCTCCTGGGTTTGATGGCTGGGTTGGACACCCCGACGTCAGGGAAAGTTTTCATCAATAATGAAGACTTGTTCGCCCTCAGTGAGGACGGGCGCGCCAAACTTCGGGGTCGATTGGTGGGCTTTGTGTTCCAGTCGTTCCAGCTGCTGCCTGCGCTCACCGCGTTGGAAAACGTAATGTTGCCACTCGAGCTCGGCGGCGCTGCCGACGCCGCGAGCCGCGCCAGGGCAATCCTCGAACGGGTCGGCTTGGGTGCGCGCTTGACCCATTATCCGAAGCAGCTATCCGGTGGAGAACAGCAACGGGTGGCAATCGCACGCGCATTTGTGACAAACCCGAAGTTGTTATTGGCAGACGAGCCAACCGGAAATCTCGACGCCAAGACCGGTCGCGTCATGATTGAGTTGCTGTTCGAGCTCAACCGGGAGCGCGGGACCACATTAATTCTGGTCACCCACGATCTGGAACTGGCGTCCCGCTGTGGAAGGCGTTTGCAGATAGACGCCGGTATTGTGACCACGGAGGATTGTCAGGCCGAAATGGCGATGTAGATTGACATGAATCAGACCAGACTGGCACTTCGCATGTTTCGCCGCAACGCCAAATCCATCGAGGCGAGGGTGTTGCTTGTCGCCCTGCTGATTGCGGTCATGAGCGTGACGACGGTGTCATTTTTTGCCGACCGTGTTGAGTCGGCGCTGAACCGGCAGGCCAATGAGCTGATCGCGGCTGACGCCGTGGTGATTAGCGATAAACCCATTGCGGCCAAATTTCGCGACGAAGCGACCCGCATGAACCTCACCACCGCCGAGGCGATTACCTTTCCCAGCATGGTGTCTGGCAATCAGGAGGCAGGGCAGGGCGTAAATTTGGCGGAATTGAAGGCGATAACGAGCGGCTTCCCGCTGCGAGGCAAGATTCGCGTTGCCGACGCGCCTGGCGCTGCGGTCCGTGACGCAGCAGGGATTCCTGCGCGCGGCACGATATGGGTTCCGGAGGTGCTGCTCGCACGGATCAACGCCAGTGTTGGCGATGAACTGACCGTCGGCGCGTTGAAGCTGAAAATAGCGGCCGTCATCATCAAAGAGCCCGACAGCGTGCTCGACTACTTCGGGATTGCGCCGCGGGTGCTGCTTAACATGCAGGACTTAGCGACCACCGGGCTCATGCAGGTGGGCAGCCGCGCGACTTATCGGTATTTGCTTTCCGGTGATGCCAAAGCAGTGGACCAGTACAGGCAGACTTTCAAGGGCAATTTGCAGCGAGGCGAAAGAATTGAAGGGGTCCGCGATGCCCGCTCGGAAGTGCGCGTGGCGCTCGAACGCGCGCAACGATTCCTGGGTTTGGCGGCGCTATTATCTGTGGTGCTTGCCTCGGTTGCAGTCGCTTTGGCCGCGCGCCGGTTTTCGCAACGGCAAATGGATAGTGCTGCGATAATGCGCTGCCTGGGCGCGACCCAGGCCGATATTTTTTCGTTGAATCTCATCCAGTTTTTGCTGTTGGGCGTGGTGGCCTGCATGGTCGGCACGGCCGCTGGATTTGCGGCGCAAACGGTACTGGCGACGATGCTCACAGGCTTCCTCACAGTCACGTTGCCCCCGCCGACGATCGTGCCGGCCATTCAAGGCACCGGGATTGGTTTGGTATTGCTGCTTGGGTTTACGTTGCCGCCTTTGCTGGCCTTGCGCAAAGTGTCGACCTTGCGCGTGCTGCGCCGCGATATCGATCCGTTCGATGCCGGTGCCACGTTTGCCTATGCGATGGGATTCGCGACGCTGGCGGCGCTAATCGTCTGGCGCGCGGGCGATGTCAGGTTGGGGGCGATTGCGGTGGGCGGGTTTATTGGCGCGCTGGCGGTAGCCGCAGCGGCAGGCTGGCTGTTGATCAACCTTGCTGCCCGCTTGCGCGGTGCGGCCTCAGGGTCATGGCGATATGGCATCGCCAACATGAAGCGTCATGCCGGCGGTAGCCTGGTGCAAATTATGGCGCTGGGTTTGGGGTTGATGGCGATGCTGCTGTTAACCCTCGTGCGCACCGATCTTATTGCCGGCTGGCAGAATTCGATGAAGCCTGACATGCCGAATAGATTCGTTATCAATATTCAAGGCGATCAATTGGCGGAGGTAAAGAAATATTTTTCTTCGCGCAAGTTTGCAACCCCCGATTTGTATCCGATGGTGAGGGGGCGTCTGGTCGAAATCAACCAGCAAGCCGTGCTGCCCTCGAACTTTCCGGATGAGCGCGCGAAACGCACCAGCGAACGCGAATTCAATCTTTCATGGGCGGCAACAATGCAGGCCGACAATAAAATCGTTGCCGGAAAATTCTGGTCGGCGGAGTCGACTGAAAAACAGTTTTCGGTGGAAGAGGGTATCGCCAGAACGCTCGGCATCAAGCTTGGCGATACGCTTACCTATGACATCGCCGGCTCGCGTTTTACAGCCAGGGTTACGAGTTTGAGAAAGGTCGAGTGGGATTCATTCAAGGCTAATTTCTTCGTCATCAGTAATCCTGGTGTGCTCGATAGCTATCCTGCAAGCTACATCACCAGCTTTCATCTCCCGCAGGGCGACGAGTCGGTAGTAAACGGCCTGGTGAAACAATTTCCCAATGTCTCGGTAATCGACCTGACGGCCATCATGATGCAAGTGCGGACCATCACCGACCAGGTGGCCAACGCGGTGTCTTTCGTGTTCCTGTTTGCGCTCGCGGCAGGATTGGTGGTGCTGTACGCAGCCATCGCGGCCACCCAGGATGAGCGTGTCTACGATGCGGCAATCATGCGCACGCTGGGTGCCAGCCGAAAGCAGATGGTGGTGGTGCAGCTTGCTGAATTTCTTGCCATCGGCGCGATGTCGGGCTTGATCGCAAGTGCTGGCGCGATGGCGCTGGCGATGGTGCTATCCGACAAGGTGCTGGGGGTGCCGTACGCGGTTAATTTCATGATTCCGCTAATCGGCATTGTTGGCGGCGGGGTTGGCATCGCGTTGGCCGGCTTGCTGGGTACGCGCAAGGCGATCTCGACGCCACCGCTGCTGACCATTCGCGGGGTAACCTGACGCCAACAAAGCAAAAAAGCGTGTTTGATTGTTGAGACACCAGCACTGGCGCGGCGTTTAAAGCACTTGTGTCTCAAGAATGGCGTTTAATGGCGTTCTGCGTTTTCATTTTTCTACCAATATCCCCTTTCAATTTCCAGGCGCCACGTCGCATCACGATGCCGCCGGAAACGATGCGGTGTTGCCGGAACCGCCGTGGCTAATGCGGTAGTTGCGCATAAGGCGGCAGGTCGGCATAAAAATCAATATAGTCCGCGCGCCGCGCTATCCCAGCAACCGGTTGCGCAGTAAATTGCTTAAGGCATCCACCAGCCCAACCAGCAATATCATCGCCAGCAAAATTGTTCCCGTCTCGGGGTACTGCAGCAATGACAAATGAAAGTGCAGCATCTGGCCCAGACCACCCGCGCCGGCCACCCCCAATACACTTGCTGCGCGGATATTATTTTCCCAGCGGTATAAGGTGTAACTCACCAGCTGCGGCGCGATGGTGGGCAAGGTGCCGTAGCAAAACGCCGGCACCGCCGATACCCCGTTACGCTGCAGCGCTGCCATCGGCTCAGGCGAGGCATTTTCCAGCGATTCCGCGAACAGGCGTCCCAGCACCCCAGAAGTGTGCAGTGCCAGCGCCAGCGTGCCGGGAAAGGGTCCCAAGCCGGCCGCGATGACTAGCAACGCGGCCCACACCAATTCGGGAATCGCCCGTAATACGTTGAGCACGAAACGTACCGGCATGCGCGCAAGCGGGCCCCAATAGCCTGCGGCGGGGAGCGCCAGCAACAAGCCTGCCACCACGGCAAGCAACGTGCCTAGCCAGGAAATGGCGAGTGTTTCAACCGTGGCATAGGCTATTTTTTTCAGGTAAGGCAAATCGCTGGCAGGCGGAAAAAAACCAGTGAATAAATCCACCATCCGTCTAAAAGAATCGATACTGAACAGACCCGACCAATCGCCGGTGAGGCTGTTGAACGAAGCGACAATCAACGCCAAAATAACGATGCCGATCAGCCGCCCACGATAGCCCGATGTTGACTCACCGCGGACGATGCGGTGGTTGGTAATGCGGTTCAATCAAGTACCTTTCGCAACTCTCGACTGGTCAGGTCCGCGACCCACACCAGTGCCACAAAGATGGCGAGAAACGAAAACACTTCGGCACCGGCGAGCATGCGCATCGATAGCTCCATTTGCTGACCGAGTCCGCCCGCGCCCACGAAGCCCATAATTACCGAGGCGCGGATCGCGCATTCCCAGCGGTAGACGGTATAGGAGACGAGTTCGGGCAGACACGCAGGCAGCGTGCCGTAAAAAAAAGCCTGAATCCTTCCCGCGCCGTTGCGCAGCAGGGCACGAGTCGCCTCCGGCTCGCTTGATTCGAAAATCTCGATAAAAACTTTGCCGAGCATGCCGCCATAGGTGAGCGCTATCGCCATCACCCCTGCGGTGTCGCCAAGACCCACCGCCCGCACAAACAGCAACGCCCATACCAGTTCGGGAATGCTGCGCAACGCGATCAGCAGCATGCGAATGGCGTAACGTATCAATTGGCACAGCGTACACGGTCGGCCACGTCCGATCACTGAAATCGACAGCGCTTGATTGGCAATGAGCGCCAATGGAATTGCAATCACCAACGCAAAAAATATTCCAACGGTGGCGATAGCGACGGTTTTCCAGGTCGCACTCGCGGCCAGCGCCAAAAATTCAATTGAATGCGCGGGTGGGAAAAAGCTGGCGAGAAAATGACCGCTGGTGCGAAGGCTATTTTTGTCGAGCAATACCAGCGGGTTGAACTCGGCGAAATAGCCGGTCGGCAACAGTATCAACAGGAACAGCAGGAACAGCGTCAATCGCCCGTTCCAGGCGGGATCACGCCAGTCGTTTGCCTTTAACGCCTGCATCAAAAGCAACGCGTCATTCTGGCCACCACATCGTCCGATTGAGGTATCGTAAAGTCGCTCGCGGCAAGATTTAATTCCGCGCCATAAAGTGCTGCCAGCAGCTCATCGGTGACCCGTTCGCTGGGGAGATCGAATTGCACGCGGCCCCCGCGGATGCCGATGAGGCGCGCAAACCGATTGCGCGCAAGATTGACGTCGTGCAAGCTCACGACCAATGTGGCGTGACGCGCTGTGGCCTCATCCTGCACGGTCTTTAATGCGGCAGCACCTAGCACCGGGTCGAGCGCCGACACCGGTTCGTCAAGCAGGATCAGCGGCGCATCGGATAACAGCATGCGCGCAAGGCCCACCCGCTGCCGTTCGCCGCCCGAAAGTCGGTCGCACCGTAGCGTTAGTTTGTCTTCCAGTTTTAACGCGGCCAAGGCGTCGCGCGCCGCCGAGATATGCTGCGGATAAACCAGTGAGCGAAGCGCCTGCCAGGTGGTTTGCCGGGGCAATCGGCCGGCCAGCACGGCAGTCACCACCCGTTGACGCGGTGGCAGCGGTGCCGCTTGCGGGGCGAGAAAGGCGCGACCACGCAGTCGATGGCGGTCCGCGCTGCTTAACGTCCACGGATCCTGGCCGTCGATCAGCAACCTGCCCGCGATAGGTTCGTGGGCACATGCAAGTGTATGCAACAGTGTGGTCTTGCCTGCGCCGCTAGGCCCGATGATTGCGACCTGTTCAGCCGCAGCGAAATGCAGGGAAATGTCTTCGATGGCAATCCGCGCGTCGTTGCCGCGGCCCAGTCGAACCGTCAGATTGGTGAGTGAAACAGTCATCTTGAATGCCCATCACAACAAACCTGTCACCGCCGCAAGAGGGGCGGGGACAGGCCTGCTGTAAAAAGAACCGGACCTATTTCAATAAGCCAGCCGAGCGGGCAGCTTCTTCGATGCTCTTGTAGTTCTCAGGCTTGGTGGCAATGAAACGCGTGGCGCGCTGCAAGGCCAGAATTTCCTTCTGTTCGGGAATTTTAGCGTCAAGCGACAGGAATGCGTCGGTCAATTTTTTAATCAATAGCGGATCGAGATCGCCGCGTACGGTCCAGTTGTAATCATAGTAGCCGGGCGTGGTGTAAAAAATCTTGACCTGCGTGGCATCAATTTTTTTATCCGCCAGCATTTTCTCGTAAACCGAAATGTTTAGCGCGCCGGCGTCAACTTTTCCCCCTGCCACTTGCAATGCGGTTGCATCATGCGCGCCTGAAAAGGCAACGCGCTTCAAGTCTTTGTCGGGATCAACGCCTTCTTTCATCATGAAATAGCGCGGCATCAGCGAGCCGGAGGTGGAAGAGGGCGCGCCAAAAGTGAACGTCTTGCCCTTCAAATCCTTGAGGCTGTTGATGCCGCTATCGGGCCGGGTGATGAAGACGGAGCGGAATTTTTCGTCTTCTTCGCGCTGCGCGATGGGGATGGCGTTGCCGGTTTTCAGACGCGCCTGCACGAAGGTGAAGCCGCCATACCAAACCAGGTCAATTTTTTTTGCCGCCAGGCCTTCGACGGTCGCTGCATAATCGGTGACCGGCGTGAATTCAACTTTCATGCCGATCTTGCTCTCGAGATATTTGCCGAGCGGGGCGAATTTTCGCAATAGTTCGGTCGGATTTTCATCGGGAATGGCGGAAACTTTCAGCGTGGTTTGCGCCAGCGCAGAAGAGCAGAGCAATATCGCGAATACCGCGGAAATACATTTCAAGGTACGACAACGGGATGGAATCAACATGACGGGCTCCTGGAAAATAAATTAGGTGAATCGACCACTAAATATGCCACAACCTTTGACACTTTCTGCAACTGAATCAGTACACAAATCGTAAACCAATCTTTAAACGCGGTATGCTTTTCAGTGAAAAAATTTTCAAGAGATTACACGAAATGACCAAGAAAATGACGTTTTCATGACTAGCCCCAATGCTCCATGCCTCAATAGCGCATTGACGGCCCAGAACCGCGCCGATAACCCTGCCGCCTACCGCCTCATCGATCGTTTGCATGTCGACCGCGACGCCGAATTAAAGCGCCTGATCGACGGCCTGCGCGCCAGCCCCGCAATGGTGGAGCCGAAGTATTTTTATGACCCTCTCGGTTGCGCCATATACGCCGCCATTTGCCAACTGGATGAATACTATCCGACCCGTACCGAGACTGCCATTTTCCAGCAATATCGTGGCGAAATAACGGCCAAAATTGGCCACTGCGGCACTTTCGTCGACCTCGGCGCGGGCGACTGTGCCAAGGCGCTGCAGTGGTTGCCATCGATCCGGCCGCAACGCTATCTTGCCATCGATATCGCGGGACCATCGCTTGCAACGGCACTCGCGAATATGGCGGCGGAATTTCCGGAAACCGAATTGGTCGGGTTGGTTACTGATTTTTCCCGGGTTTTGGAAATACCTGGCGAATTATTGAGTACGCCGACAATGCTGTTTTATCCGGGTTCGAGTATCGGCAACTTTACCCCCGTGGTCGCAACGCAATTTCTTCGCGAAATGCGCCGCGCCACCAACGGCGGCTCGCTACTTATTGGGGTGGATGCGAAGAAAGACAAGCGCCTGCTCGACGCGGCCTACGACGATGCGCTCGGCGTAACGGCGGCATTTAATCTCAATGTATTGCGGCATATCAATCGTGTGCTCGATGCCGATTTTGACGCGCGTTTGTGGCGACACGTCGGCGCCTACAACGAGACGCTTGGACGCATTGAAATGCATCTGGAATCGGTCGTTGACCAAACGGTAATGATTGCCGGGCGGGGGCGTGCTTTCGCAGCCGGCGAGCGGATTCACTCGGAGAATTCGTACAAATATTCGGCTGCGCAGTTCGAATCCATTTTGCGCGAAGCCGGATTTGCCAACATCACTTTATGGACTGACGCCAACCAGGCATTCTGGGTTTTTTACGCAAGCTGATTTTTTCACAACGCGGACTTTCAGGGCAGCCTGCCTTCGAAAAGATAGCGGCTGCCTGGCAGGGTGGTCCGCACGGCATAGTCCTTACAGAAATCGGCCAAAAGTGTCCAGGGGCGATCAAAACTTTCAAAATTGTTGATCGTCACGCGATGGGTGTATCGCAGGTACCAGTTGCCGACAAAAAACCATTTGGGAAAAAATTTGGTACTCACGGCGACGATGCGGGTTCCCGATTTGGCCTGCCGAAAAATATTTTCCAATGAACGCCGCGAACGAATTAACTCATGGGTATAGCTGAAGAGTATGGCGTCCGGAGCTTGGACAAGCACGACCGTTTCGCCGCTCGCTAGTTGCAACGACACATTGGCGAGTTTTTGTTGCGCCACCCTTAGCTTGGCAAGTGCCAGCATGTCGGTTGACGGTTCAAAGCCAATGACGCGACCGTTTTCGCTGACACCGGAAGACAACCTCGGCAGGCACCAGCCGGTACCGCAGCCCGCGTCGAGCACGATCTCGCCCGGTTGCAAACGTAACGCCGCGATGGCATGTTGCCGGATGCCGGCAATAAATTTTGTTTCCGCGTCGTATTTGGGCGCAAGCGCCGCATACAGGCGATTGGCAGCATCCAGCTGTTCGCTCATCCAGTGTCACGTGCGAGTCGTAGTCCGGAAAACTGCCAGCGCGCGTCCGGGGGAAAGAAGTTTCGATAAGTGACACGAACATGCTGTTGCGGCGTGGCGCACGAACCGCCGCGCAGCACGAACTGGTTGCACATGAATTTGCCGTTGTATTCGCCTACGGCACCTGCCACTGCACAAAAGCGCGGATAGGACAAGTAAGCGCTTTGCGTCCACTCCCACACGTCGCCAAAAAGTTGTGACAGTTGCGCAGAATTATTTTCCTGGCGGAGCGCCAGCGGGTGCAGGGCGCGGCTCTCCAGAAAATTTCCTTCGATGGTGACCGTGCTGGCTGCGTGTTCCCACTCGGCTTCGCGCGGCAGCCGAGCGCCTTGCCAACGTGATTGCTCGGAAGCCCACCTGGCGTACGCATCCGCTTCGAAATAATTGATATGACAAATTGGCGTATGTGCGTCAATGGGTACCATGCCGTGCAGCGTAAAGGTATCCCAGCCGTTATCGCGAAGCTGCCAATAAAGCGGCGCAGAAATTTTGTTCATTTGCACCCAATCCCAGCCCGCAGATAACCACAACTCCTGTCGCGCATAACCTCGATCGGCGATGAACGCCGCAAAGTCGCCGTGCGTCACCGGATATGAGGCCAATTCGAACGGCTCCAGAAAGACCTGATGGCGCGGGCCTTCGTTATCAAAGGCGAAAACGTTGCTGTCGGCTGCAATATCGCGTCCGATTGAAACCACGCCGCCAGCGAAGCCCACCCACCGCGGTTTGCGTGCTTCGACAGGGGTAAGCGGCCAGCGCTGCTGGTAGGCAGGCTTAAGCGGGTTTTTCGACAACAGATGCTTCAGGTCGGTGAGAATTAGTTCCTGGTGCTGTTGCTCGTGATGACAGCCCAGCCACATGAGCCTGGTGAATTCTGGATCGCCGGCTTCAAGGGCGGGGAGCAATTCGGCGACGCGGGCAGTGACATGGGCGCGGTACGCCAATACTTCTGTCAGGTCCGGCCGAGAAATTAAACCGCGCTCAGCGCGGGGGTGTTTGTCGCCCACGGCGTTGTAATAAGAATTGAACAACACCCTGAACGCTGGGTTAAAAGGTCGGAACGCGGGGTCTTTGCGTTCCAGAACAAACGTTTCAAAAAACCAGCTGGTGTGCGCGAGGTGCCATTTGGTCGGGCTCGCTTCGGGCATCGATTGGAGGCAGGCGTCTTCGCTTGAAAGCAGTGAAGTTAAACTCTCCGTGGTCGCACGCACTTGGGCAAAGCGTATGGCCAGAGCGGAATCGCAGGGGTCAACAACGGCGGTGCTAATCGGCTTGGTCAAAATCACGATTTTCTCCGGAATTCTGTTCAGCAAAGTTGGGCGCTTCTCAAGACTGCTTGCCGCTGCAGCCAGACGATGTTCAAGCGCATCACGCCAGCACTGGCGTACCTTACAGGTTTAAAATTCTCATAAAGCCGCACCAGTGCTATGTTTTAGCTAGCTAATGCGGGCTCGCTACTTAACCACCACCTGCGGTTTGCCCTCTGTCATCTCACCAATAACGGTGGCATCAGCAAATCCTTCGGCTTTAAAAATGGCCAATACTTTATCCACCGCCGACCCGTCACAGGCCACCAGTAAGCCGCCCGAAGTTTGTGGGTCAGTTAGCAGATTTCGTTCCACTGCGCCGAATTTGCCATCAATGGAAATATAGGTGCCATAGCCGTCCCAGTTGCGCTCTGAAGCCCCGGTTACATAACCTTGTTTTGCCAGATCGAGAACATTCGCGATGAGCGGCAGCTTGGCGAAATCAATGGTCGCAGCCAATTTTGAGCCCCGGCATATTTCCAGCAAGTGCCCCGCCAGGCCAAACCCGGTAACGTCGGTCAGCGCGTTCACGCCATCCAGTTGCCCCAGCTTGATGCCCGGTGTATTTAGCTTGGTCGTCGACGCAATCATGGCCGCATAACCTGCCGCATCAAGTTTTTCCTTTTTTAGCGCAGCACTCAGAATGCCTACTCCGAGCGGCTTGCCGAGGATTAACATGTCGCCCGGTTTGGCACCCGCGTTACGCTTCAAGTTTTTCGGATTGACGATGCCAATGGCCACCAGCCCGTATATAGGCTCGACCGAATCGATGGTGTGGCCGCCGGCAATCGGGATACCTGCCAGTTTGCAAATGGCTTCGCCGCCGTCGAGAATTTGCTTAATCGTCGCCAGCGGCAGGGTATTGATCGGCATGCCGACCAGCGCCAAGGCAAACAGCGGTGTGCCGCCCATGGCGTAGACGTCAGAAATCGCGTTGGTTGCGGCAATGCGACCGAAGTCGAATGGATCATCGACGATTGGCATAAAAAAATCGGTGGTTGCAACAATCGCCTGGGTCTCATTGATCTGATACACGGCCGCGTCGTCTGAGGTCTCAATACCAACCAGCAACTCTTTCGGCAACATCGCGAAGTCAGATTTGGAAATGATCTGCTGCAGCACGGCAGGCGCAATTTTACAGCCGCAACCACCGCCGTGGGAGAGGGAGGTGAGGCGGGGAACCAGCGTTTTAATATCGTTTGGAGCGTTCATATTTAATTTCCGCTATTGATGTTGAATATTGATGTGTTAATTTGTACGATCGAGATTCTACGCGCCTGTAGTGCCTTTGGTTTCACTGCAAAAGTAATTCAGTTATGAGTTTAACCAGGGCGTTTCGTTCGGCGGAGGGTAAAAATAATTTTGCGCGTGCAGCACACGCGGTGTTCAGGCGTAGCAGAAAGTTGGCGTCACGCGCACAGCGCTCCAGCAGCATCCGCAAGGCGACCAGGTCGCCGACCGGAAAATAGCCGTCATAGTCATGGCCTAGCATGCCAATATTGCCCGACATGTGCGAGGCGACCACCGGCGTGCCGGCGGAGAGCGCCTCAACGATGACATTTGCACCACCTTCCATGATCGAAGGATGAATGAGCAGGTGCGCGCGCTTGATCGCGGCTCGCGTCAGGCCATGAGAAAGCGGGCCGGCCCAGTGGTAGTGCGCAGACGACCCGGAGAGAGTCCGCGCACGCTCGGCAAGTGCTTCATCATAGGGCGCACCCAGGTGCAGAATGTGGATGGGAGAATCGATAGGCAGCGATTCCACGAGTCGAAAAATGATTTCAGGGTCTTTTTCCGCGCGAAGATGTCCAGCCACCACGCAATTGAGCCGGTGCTTTATTTTTGTCGCCGGTACAAGGGTTTTGGCCGATTGATAAATTACATGGGTTTTTTTACGGTGCTCACGGGGCACGTACTGGATAGCGTCTTCCTGCAACACGATCAGCGCATCAGCCATGTCCAGGGAGGCACGGGCTTGCGCGCTGACGGCAAGATCGGCATACAAATCAGTGCCGGTCAGTGCGACGATGAGCGGGCCATCAGGACGCGCTGACCGATAACGTAGGATCGAATCGGCACTACGGCGGGCGTGCAACGCGATCAGGATATCCGGCTCGGCGGCCGCGCGAGGCAACGGCTCAATCGGCCATGAGGAATGTACAATCGTCCGGAATTGATGTTCCAGCAAAGACTGCCAGCGGCTAGCCGTGCGCCAATTGCCATTGTTGGCCTTGGCAGTGGCAGGCGTAATGATTGCAACAACGGATTTAGCGTGGAGATTTTGTGGCATATGCAAAAATGAGTGGCGGCGCGGCAGTGTCGGCGGCTAAAAAGACAGACGTGCCGAGTGATGTAGAGGGATTACGTCAGGCATTGATTACGCAGCGAGATTATACGCTGGCGGTTTATGCCGATTTGCCCCTGGACTACTGGGACCCCCGCCATGTTCCGTTCGAGGCAATTATTAATCCACCCTGCTGGGAACTGCCACACATCGCCTGGTTTCAGGAGTTTTTTGCATTGCGCTGGCGGGCCGACGACGTGAAGGGCATCCGCACGCCTTCGTCTCTAGAAGTTGCTGACCAGCTGTTTGATTCCACCAGAGTGACGCACCGGATGCGCTGGAATCTGGCATATCCGTCGCGAGACGAGTGTACGGATTATATGCAACGTGTGCTCAAGAACGTCGTGGCCGCACTCGAGAAAAGTAGTCCGGATGCGCGATACGGGTTTCAACTGGCGCTGTTGCATGAAGACATGCACGCCGAAGCGCTCGGCATGACGCTGGTGCAATTGGAATTGCCGGCGGCAGCGGTTGCACCCGATCGCGTATTAGTGGCGACGCGCGGACTTTCCTCCCCAGAGATTAGTTGCGGCGGTGGACTGGTACAGATGGGGGCAAAGTATGAAAAGAAGATGCGCGCGTTCAGGTTCGACAATGAAAATCCAGGGCATCGCGAACGCCTGCCACCGTTTAAAATTGACTCACGGGTGGTAAGCGCAGGGGAGTTTGCTGTTTTTGTCGCTTCTGATGGTTTTTGGGACCAACGCTACTGGTCGGTTGCAGGCAACGCGTGGCGTGAAAACCAGCGGCGCCAAGATCAACGCAATGACGCTGACGTCCAGCGCAATGATTTTGCCGCAATGCACGTTAATTTTTATGCAGCTGAAGCTTATTGTCACTGGAAAAACCGGCGTTTGCCGACCGAAGCCGAATGGGAGTATGCAGCAACCTCATCCAATGAATTTCTGGCTTCAACGGGTCATGTGTGGGAGTGGACGGCGTCTCCGTTTGCCCCCTATCCGGGTTTTAAAGCAGAGCGCTACCGCGAATATTCCGAGCCCTGGTTTGCCTCGCAGGGAATATTGCATCGGGTACTTAAGGGAGGCTCGTTTATGACGCATCCACGCCTCAAATACCCGCAGTTCCGTAACTTTTACACGCCAGAACGTGCCGATATGTTTTGCGGCTTCAGAACTTGCGCAATCACGTAATCGGCGTGAGAAGTGGGATAAAATTCGACGTGGCGGGTCTCCTCGCATTCAATCTTTGTGAATCTGGTCAGGTCGGGAACGAAGCAGCCACAGCGAAGTAATTGAAGTGCCGGGGGTCAGGCTCGCCACACCCTATTCGGCGCGATCTGTGGCATCAATCCGCCCCCGCACAACAAGGCAGACCAACCTCATGGCCCATCAAGTCCTGGCTCGAAAGTGGCGGCCACGCAAATTTGAAGACGTGGTCGGGCAGGATCATGTGGTGCGTGCTTTGACCAATGCCCTTGATAGCGGGCGCATCCATCACGCTTATTTATTCACCGGCACCCGAGGCGTTGGCAAGACAACGCTCGCACGTATTTTAGCCAAAGCGCTAAATTGCCTGGGTGTAGACGGCAATGGCGGGATTACCTCTGCGCCATGTGGCGTGTGCGCGGCGTGCACTGACATTGATGTCGGCCGCTTTGTCGATTTGCTGGAGGTTGATGCGGCGACCAATACCAAGGTCGATGAAATGCGTGAATTGCTCGAAACGGCCCAATACGCACCGGTATCGGGTCGCTACAAGGTCTACATCATTGACGAAGTACATATGTTGTCGAAGTCGGCGTTTAATGCAATGTTGAAAACGCTCGAAGAGCCTCCCGGCCACGTCGAGTTTATTCTTGCGACCACCGACCCGCAGAAATTGCCGATTACGGTGCTGTCGCGATGCCTGCAGTTCAATTTAAAAAATTTGCCGCCGGCGCTGCTTGAAACACACCTGGCAAAAATACTAAAGGCTGAGAACATCGCTTTCGAGGCATTGGCGCTGCCCTTGCTGAGCCGCGCGGCGGAGGGCAGTGTGCGTGATTCGCTGAGCCTGCTTGACCAGGCGATTGCCTTTGGCGCTGGCGCAGTGAAAGCAGATCAAGTCGCCATGATGCTGGGTGCGCTGGACCAGGGCTATCTGTTTGCCATGTTGCACTGCCTTGCCAATGGCGACGCCAAGGCAATGGTCGGCGAGATCGATCAAATCGCGTCGCGCAGCATTTCATTTGATCTTACGCTCAAGGATTTCGCCAGCGTGCTCGCGCGCATTGCGCTGGTTCACAGTGTCGGCCCGTCCGCCGCGGACGGGCCGGATGCGCAAAAAATTGTCGGTGCGGCCGCCGCCCTTGCCATCGACGACGTGCAACTTTTTTATCAGATTGCATTACTCGGTCGCCGCGATTTGTCGCTTGCACCCGACGAGCATTCCGGCTTCACGATGACAATGCTGCGCATGCTGTCTTTCGCGACCGGCCAATC
>JAYVKG010000099.1:0-3491 GCA_043768625.1 Betaproteobacteria bacterium | reverse complement strand
AGCGAAGCGGCGAGCGGCAGCGACTGGTGTTCATTTGCAGTGCGTATTCCCGGTCGGGTCTTTTTAAACCACGGGGTGTTATTTGCATATAGGTGACGGTCGTTCTCTCGCATCATGATCATCGGTGTGCTCCTGCACTGCAGCGCTATAAAATACGGGGTGGTCAGGGTGAAGATTGCACTTTCGGCCTGCGGGCACCTGTTAGTCCTTAAGCAGCCCTTAAATAGTTCTGAAACCTTGTGCCGGGGTTAAAATTCAATGGCTGACACGCCCGTTGTGCGGGCAATGCGACAACCCTTCACCCATGGAGTGCAATTGCCACACTGCTACCGCTTCGGTCAGGTTGAGATCAGGCCCGCCGAGCGCCGGATATTAGTCGATGGCCAGCCGTCCAGCGTCGGTGCCCGCGCTTTCGACTTGCTGATTGCGCTGATCGACCGCCGCGATCGGGTGGTCACCAAAGACGAGCTGCTGACACTGGTGTGGCCTGGCTTGGTCGTCGAGGAAAATAACCTTCAGGTGCAGGTATCGACGCTGCGAAAACTGCTCGGTCCGAAAGCGCTTGACACCATTCCCGGCCATGGCTATCGGTTCGCCCTCAGGCTGGACGGCGAATCTGGCGACGCAGGGACCGCCGCCCCTGCCGCCCGCAGCCACAATTTGCCAGCGCAGCTCAATAGCTTTGTGGGGCGCGAACGCGAGATCAACGAGCTCAAAGAATTGCTACGCACCACGCGGCTGGTGACCCTGACCAGCATGGGCGGCACCGGCAAAACGCGGCTGTCGCTGCAAGTTGCCGCCGAAGTACTGAATGACTATCCGGCGGGCGTCTGGTTCGTCGAACTGGCACCGCTCGCGGACGAAAGGCTGGTACCGCAGGCGGTCGCCGCGGTACTCGGCGTGAAGGAGGAGGCCGGTCGGCCAGTCATTGAAGCGCTGGAAAAATTTGTCAAAGACCGGCAGTTGTTGCTGATCCTGGACAATTGCGAACATTTGCTCAAGGCGTCGGCCGATCTGGCCAAGACATTGTTGCGCTCTGGGCGCGGCCCGCAGGTGCTGGCGTCCAGTCGTGAACGCCTGCATGTGATGGGCGAAACCACCTATCCGGTGCCGTCACTGGCGATTCCACAACTACTTCATATCGCCGAAAATCCAACTAGCGCAAAGATCGACCTTGAAGCGTTCAAGCGCAACGATGCAGTGCGCCTGTTCATCGACCGCGCGACGGCCGCACAACCGGCCTTTCAAATAACATTGCGTAACGCCGTCGCCGTCGCCGATATCTGCCGCCGCCTCGACGGTATTCCGCTGGCAATCGAACTCGCCGCAGCGCGCGCGCCTGCGCTATCGGTGCAGCAGATTGCCACGCGTCTCGGTGACCGCTTCAGTTTGCTCACCGGCGGCGACCTGACTGCCATGCCACGCCAGCAGACGCTGCGTGCCTCGATCGACTGGAGCGTTGACCTGCTATCCCCAGCCGAACGCACACTGCTCCAGCGCCTTTCGGTATTTGCGGGCGGCTGGACACTGGAGGCTGCCGAAGCAGTCGCCAGCGGCGGCGGGACCAATGCATTGCCGGTATTGGATGTGTTAATTACCCTGGTGGAAAAATCGCTGGTGATCATGGAAGCTGGCGGCGAACGTTACCGGCTGTTGGAAACGGTGCGACAGTATGCGCAGGAGCAACTGCAAATTTCAGGCAGCGGGGAAATAACCCGGGCTGAGCATCTCGGTTTTTTCCTTGCCCTGGCGGAAAAAGCGCGTCTTGAGCTTGCTGGTGCAGATCAAGGGATGTGGCTCGCGCGGCTGGATCACGAACGCGAAAACCTGCTATCTGCGCACGCTGCAGCTGAACACGTGGAGGACGGTGCGGCGCTGGGTTTAAGTCTGGTCTGGGCTTTGAAACCGTATTGGATTACCCGCGGGCTGCTCGGTCTGGGATTGCGCATGACGGTAGAGGCACTCACACGGACCGGGGCCGACCAGCGCAACCTCGGTCGATGCCGCGGACTATTTGAAGCGGGCCAGATCGGCGTATTTATGGGCCGCTATGCAGAAGCGCAGGGTTACCTGGAAGAGAGCCTGTACATCGCGCGTGAGATCGGCGACAAGCGCAGAATCGCCGGGGCGCTACAACCGCTAGGTATGGCATGCCTCGGTCTGGGAGATTTGGCTGCCGCGCGATCGCATTTGCAAGAGGCGCTCGCCATGGCCCAGAAGCAGGGCAACAAACGTGAAATCGCCGCCGCACTCAACGTGCTGGCCCAGTTGCTTCGCGTCGAGGGTGAACTGGACGCAGCCGAGCCGCTATATGCGCAAGGCCTGACACTTGCGCGCGAACTGAAAGACCGGCAAAGCATTGCCATCAGCCTGCTCAATCTCGCGATGGTTTTAATTGACCGTGGCGCCGGAAATGGCGCCTCGCCATTATTGCTGGAAGCACTGGCAATTGCCGATGAAATCGGCTCCAAGCGAATGGGGCAGAGCGTCTTCGAAGTTGCGGCCGGTCTCGCAGCATTGCGCGAAGAGTGGGAATTCACTGCGCAATTTTACGGGGCAGCGGAGGCGCAGGCCGGCCAGACAGGCATACATCGCGATCCGGCTGACGAGGCATTTTTGGCACCTCGCATCAGCCGCACGCAAACCGCGTTGTCTGCAGACGCATTCGCAGCGGCCGAAGCGACCGGCCGCACGATTGGCTACGCCGAAGCGATGAATGCAACGCGCGAATGGCTTGAGACCTCCGCCTGACCGTCAGCTTGCAGTCATCACCTTTCGCGACGTTGGCTAATCATTGTCGATGATCGGATCCAAAGGCGGAACAGCGGGCACGCCTTCGAGCTTGATGGTGTACTTATATTTTCCTGGCTTGGCGTGCTTGTTGAGGCACGAAAATCTGAGCCCGCCCTGCTCAGGATGGCAATCGACAATTTCATCGCCCGCATCTTTAACCACTACCCCATCGCCTGGAAACGTATAACGCGAATCGGCTGACAATTGCCAGGCGAATCGGACGTTCTGGGTACTCCTGGAAAAAAAGATTGGCTCCTGGTCGACGATGATACGTTTGCCGTCAACAACGGACACGCCGGTATGCAGCGGATTTGCCCTGCCAGCGTGCGGATAGGGTGATGCACAGGCAGCCAGCATGAGCCCGGTTGAAACGGCAAGAAGTATTGTTTTTTTCATATTTTTACCTTCCATTTTTTTGAGTGAGTGAAATTGTCGCGGTTTCGCGAACAATGATGCCTCATTAAAATCAGATTGCCAACCGCGCCGCCATAGTCCAGTTCGGGTTGCTGCTGTGCGATGCTTTCAGCGCAAAGGACACGCCGCGACGATGGCAGGCTGGATTCTGCGGTAAAAACGAGCCGCCGCCTGACCGCCGAGCCGGCGGTCAGTCTTTGCCAAGCATCATGGCCTCAGCCACATGAAAGTCAGCGCGCTGATGACGGCGTAAATCAATCCGTCAAGCGCGTCTTTCAACACAC
>JAYVKG010000098.1:0-2557 GCA_043768625.1 Betaproteobacteria bacterium | reverse complement strand
GCCGGTCTTGAGGAAGTCGATGCCGGCGACATCCTCATTGATGGGGTGCGAATGAATGATGTGCCATCATCCAAACGCGGCATTGCGATGGTGTTTCAGTCCTATGCGCTTTATCCGAACATGACGCTTTACGAAAACATGGCGTTCGGACTGAAGCTGGCAAATAAGACCAAGGCGGAAATTGATGTTGCCGTGATGCAGGCGGCGAGGACGCTTCATATCGACCACCTGCTGCACCGCAAACCGAAAGCCCTGTCCGGCGGACAGCGCCAGCGTGTCGCGATTGGACGCGCGATCACCCGCAATCCGAAAGTGTTTTTGTTTGACGAACCTCTGTCGAATCTGGATGCCGCGCTTCGCACCAAGATGCGGATCGAGTTTTCCCGATTGCACGACGAACTAAAGACGACAATGATCTATGTCACCCACGACCAGATCGAGGCGATCACCCTTGCGGATCGGATTGTGGTGCTGTCGCAGGGCAGAATCGAACAGGTGGGGTCACCTATGGCGCTTTATCATCGCCCGGCAAACTTGTTTGTGGCCGGATTTATCGGCTCGCCAACAATGAATTTTATCGACGCTGTACTACTTGCGGCTGGCGAATCGAGTGAAATTCGGCTGGAGGGCGGTGAAACCATCCTGGTCAATATCGACACGCGAAGTGCACGGGTCGGAGACAAGGTCAAAGTAGGCATTCGTCCTGAACATGTCGCGCTATCCGCAATCCAGTCCAACGTCATCAGTGCCCGTATCACCCTGGTTGAACCGATGGGCGATTCCACCCTCGTCTATCTGGATGCGACCGGCGCCGCTGACGGCCTGACCGTGCGGGCCGGTGCCGAATGCGGTGTCCGCAAAGGAGAACGAATCCGCCTGTCGTTGCCGGAGCAACATTGCCACTTGTTTGAGCAGGGTGGCAAATCGTTTCTGCGTACGCTGACAGCATAGCAATTAGCCGCCCTGGACAGGATCACCGCGCATAATCAACAACCACGCGTGCTGGCGCGCTATTCACATGAATCTCGCCAGTGTTGCGTTGGATCGGTTTGCCATTGAGCAAAACGCGTTGGCGCGCGCTGATGGAATCCAATGGCGGAAGCGCAATAATCCAGCCACCGGGCGGCTTGCCGGACCCTGCGCGTAAGTTTAAGACAATTTGTTTTCCGCGCCGGGTAACGTCGTATGCCAGAGGCCCATAAGGAGTGTGCATGTTGCTGACTGCCACGCTTCCGGCATCCAGCCAGTCGGCGGTAATGCCTGCCCCAATGACCATCGCCTGATCGGACGGGCGTTCATACGCAAATAAATCCAGCGCCGTACGGATGTAGTCAGAAGCAATCCAGCCATGCGGAATATCGCCGACGAATCGTATCTTGCGTTTTTCGCGTCCAACTACTTCAGCCCATTGATTCCATTCGCGCGGCTGCCTGTCGTTAAGAAAAAAAGTAAGCAATTCATGTGCGCGCTCGCGCCTTCCCAGGCGAATGAACGCGCCGACGGTTCGCAGTTCATATGGTGTGTAATCCTGCCAATCCTTCCGCCCGTCCCGGCGGTCCGAAAATTCTTTCCAGTAGCGCTCGAACGTCCCGGATAGTAGTTCATCGGGCAGGTTGGCTTGCTCGCCGCCGGGTGCCAGCGCAATGGTTGTTGAGGTGGCATCGAAATCACCCAGTTCTGCGGCCCCGGCGATGTAATTCACCTTGTGTGAACGCGCGGTTTCGCGTATCGATTCGATCAACTCGGCACGGAACTCGTCGCGCTGAATCGCCCATCGAGTTGCCTCTGCGCTGCGGCCCAGTACGGTCGCCATTTCGACCGCAGACTTGTAGCCGATGAGCGCCCAGAAATCGTCCCAATAGGAGTGCATCGGCTTGGCGGAATAGCCCTCGTGGCTGATTGACTCCGGCAGGAGTCCGTACAAAGCTTTGCGCGAAGGCAGCAGATTTTCAGGCCGTCGTTCGGATTGGCGCAATATTTCAATATGACGGATCGCCGCCTCAAGGTGCGGCCACATTTCCTCAAGCAGTTGGCGATCACGGGTATATCGAAATACCTCCGCGACCAGAAATATCAATTCGCCGTGGCTGTCATTTTCGGTCACCGGGTCCGCGCCACGTTGATCAACACAGCAGGGTACCTTTCCACTCGCAAACTGGTAGGGTGCATACCAGCGTAAATAATCGCTGGCAGTACCACTCTGTCCCAGTCGCAGAAGACCCTCTGCCATCATTGCGCCATCGCGAATCCATGACCGCCCATAGGATCTGGTGCCGGGGCGCAGCATTGCGCCGTCTCGCAGAATCAACATGTGCGCCAGCGATGAGCGTAGCGTATTGACAATGGCTTGTGCAGGCGCAGGCACCCGGATCGAAAACTGATTCAGCTTGGCACGCCAGGACGCTGCTGTCTTTGCTTGCTGCGTATCTAGCCAGCGATAAGGGTTGTCGCCAAACGTGTTGTCGCCAAACAATGTTGCCGAGGCCAGGTGCCCTTCGAGCGCGCTAGTCCAGCCAAATGTCTGTTTTGCATGCGGCTGAAGTGCCACACGATATTT
>JAYVKG010000097.1:0-2496 GCA_043768625.1 Betaproteobacteria bacterium | reverse complement strand
AAAATCTGCGCGAAACTGAAATCGGTTTCGGCAGTGGAAAATAATGGCAACTTATTCTGGTCGCGAAATGGCACATACAAAAAAAACAGTCGCGGCTCGAGAGTCTGGGTAATCGGCTGGCCGAAAAACGAGGCAGCGCGCTCAAACGCCAAACCGCTATCCACACTCAAGATCGGCAACGCACGGGTGCCACCCTCAAAGCCTGCCGAGTTGCCGGTCAGGTCGTAGCGGGTCGCGTGGAAGCCGAGTTTTGGCGTGAGGAAACCGTAAGCGCGCGACATCGGATACGCCACCGATGGGTAAAGTATCCAGCGATTGCCGCTCACCAGCGTCGGATGTTCGAAGGCGGTAAATTCACCGATGGTGTTGAGTTCAAAACCATTCCAGCGATTGGGTCGCGCATTGAATGTGATCTGCGGCGCCAGTCGATACGGCACCACGATCGGCGCGCTGGGATCCTGCAAAGTCTGGAAACTCAAATAACGCGTGGTCAAATTGCCGAAGTCGGTGGCGTAGGTGAGCGCCAGGTCGCGCGGCAGATTGGTCTGCGCGGTGTTACTGATGCGGGTGGAGAGATCGCGAAAGTAATTGTCGTCCGAGACTTTCTGCGCATTGATCGACGCGCTCCAGCCAGGACCCAGCCATTTACCGAGATTTTGATAATGGCGTAGCGACGCCAGATAACGGTCGCGGTCGGCAAGCCGGTCGCTGGGCAGATATTCGGTGTCGATCTGGCCAAAAAAGCCGCGGTCGAGATAACGGAATTCCGCGCCGAGCTGCAAGCCCCGGCGGGTAAAAATTTTTGGCGTAATGGTCGCGTCCAGATTCGGCGCGATGTTCAGGTAATACGGTACAGCGATCTCAAGACCGCTGCTGGATGAGGAGCCAATGGTCGGCGGCAGGAAGCCCGATTTGCGCTCGTTATTCAAGGGGAACGTCATGTAGGGCATATATAAAATCGGCACGCCCTTGAATTCAACTACCGCGTTGTAGCCGGTGCCGATATTGCGCGCGCGGTCCAAAGACAATTCAGATACCCGCAGGTACCACTCGCTCTCGTCGAGCTTGCAGGTGGTGTAGAACGCATCGAACAGACGCTCTTTGTCAGCGCCCTCAAAATCAATGCGTTTGGCGGCACCGCGGGCTTCGAAGCGCTGCGAAGGCCGGGTGGGATTTTTGGAAAAGAAAAATGTCGGATTCAGCAAGGTACCGATTTCAGTGTCGACTTTCAGCTTGAGGTCGGTGCCGGCAACGACATCGCCATCGCGGTTCAGGCGTACCTTGCCCTGCGACACGGCGGTGTCGGTCTCTTTGTCGTAATCGAGACGCTCCGCACTTAACGCCATGTTTCCTTGCGTCAATGAAACATCCCCGCTGGCCGACACGCTCTTTTGGTTTACCCCGTCGATGCTGTCTGCCGATATGATGCGCGGCGCCGTTTTGAGCGGCCGGCCAATCAGACTGCCAGGCGTGGGTAATGTCTTGTCGGCTTTTTGCCCCTCCCGGATCGCGGCATCGAGCTCGGCCTGGGTGGGCGGTGTGGTTTGTTGTGCGTGCAGCAGGCCCATTTCAAGCGTAGTGGTGCCTGCCAACAGCAACGCCACTGCTACCGCCAGGCGGGATCGTCCCGGACGGCAAGGAACGGGAAATTCATCCATGCAGGCAGGGCAAAAGGCCAGGAACGCAGAGTAGCGCGGATGTTAAAATTCGATTGGACAAAATAAAAAGAAACCACATGATTGAAGATGCTTCACCACGCATGCAGGCGCTCACTGCGTGGCTACAGCCGTTGTTGGCCAGCGAGGGTATTACAGAATATCAACTCACCCCCGCGTCTGAAGACGCCAGCTTTCGACGCTATTTTCGCATAACCATCGCAAGAGGTACGCGCATCGTCATGGACGCGCCGACCGCGTTTGAGGATTGTCGCCCGTTTATTAAAGTGGCCGGGCTGATGCGCGACGCCGGCGTGCATGCGCCAAAGATATTGGCGCATGATTTGGCGCACGGATTTTTAATGCTGACCGACTTGGGCAGGCAAACTTATCTGGATGTACTGAATGACGATAATTTCGACGCGCTGTTTCGCCCCGCCAATGATGCGCTGGTGAAATGGCAGCTCGCCTCGAAGCCCGATGTGTTGCCGCTGTACGACGCCGCACTGCTGCAGCGCGAGCTGGGTTTGTTTCCCGATTGGTATATCAACAAACACCTGCAAGTAGAACTGAGCAGCGCGCAGCGCGAAACGCTGTCGCAGGTATTTGCATTGATCGTGAACGCAAACCTGGCGCAGAAAAAAGTCTATGTGCACTGCGATTACATGCCACGAAACTTGATGGTCGCAGATAGCGAGCCGGAAAATAATCCCGGCGTGATCGATTTTCAGGATGCCGTCTATGGGCCGATCAGCTACGACATCGCCTCGTTATACCGCGATGCCTTCATTTCGTGGGATGAAGAACAAATACTCGACGGCACCATCCGCTATTGGGAAAA
>JAYVKG010000096.1:0-4556 GCA_043768625.1 Betaproteobacteria bacterium | reverse complement strand
CGTGCCAGCTCCTGCAGATTATTGGTTTCCTGCCATTCGATTACCTGCTGGATAGGAACGTAGTGAATCAGCCCCCCCACCGAATAATCGATGAACCCTTCTCCCGCCTCGCGGCCGGCTTTGCGTGCGATCTCGGCGGCAAACACCGGATAGGTGCCGGTATTTACGATGCCGGTCTCGCTGAAGCGGCGCGCCACACGATCAGGATCTTCGACAATTTTGTCGATGGCGAAAGTTTCATCACCCAGCACCCGCAAAAAGGGCTTGTGGATAGGCGCGATGAAGCCGGCACGATCAACGGTATGGGCGATGACCAACGGCGCTACTTGCTTTAGGTCAAGCAGGCCGGTTAACAGGGACCGATCCAGTCCCGGCTTGATCTTATCGAAAGACTTCGGCGGCAACTGTATATCAACACCGACCACCGCCGGTTTCACCGCCGCCAGCGCCCGCATTGTTTTTCCCAAATGCTCGTGCCACATCGCCAGCGGCTCTTCGAACACGTCTTCGGTCGCCTCGTCCATGCCGATCAGCACCGGCTCAACCCGGGCGGGACGCGGAAGAAAATTGCGCATCAACTGCATTTGCAAATCAAACGACAACCGCTCCAGAAGACTGACAAGCGATTGATTGCGATTCGGGAAACTCCACAGAAATGAGAACACCACGATTGCAATCGCCAGCTGCGCCAGGCTGCGCGAGGCGTTGCGGGCCCATAGCTTATTGATTAAATCCATCACCGCCAAATGAATTTCTCCCTTTATTTCCCGCTGATGGCGACGAAATTTGTCGACTGCCGCTTTTCACACTATTCTATCGTCTAAGCACAATGGAAAAAAACGGCATGAACGCATCCTTTGGAACTTTCGACTACGTGATCGTCGGCGCAGGCACGGCAGGTTGCGTACTTGCCAATCGCTTGTCAGCCGACCCGAAGGTGCGGGTATTGCTGCTGGAGGCGGGTGGCAAGGATGACTGGATCTGGATTCATATTCCGGTGGGCTATTTGTATTGCATCGGCAACCCGCGCACCGACTGGTGCTATCGCACGGAACCATGTGAAGGTCTGAACGGCCGTTCCATCTTGTACGCGCGCGGCAAAGTGCTGGGGGGCTGCTCGTCAATCAACGCGATGATCTACATGCGCGGACAGGCGCGTGACTATGATCAGTGGACGGCTGCGGGCAATCCGGGCTGGTCGTGGCACGACGTCATGCCGATATTCAAGCGCTCGGAAGATCACCATGGCGGATCCAGCGCGATCCACGGTGCCGGTGGCGAATGGCGGGTTGAAGAACAAAGACTTGAATGGGAAATTCTCAACGCGTGGCGCGACGCGGCGGCGCAATGCGGCATTCCGAAGGTGGCTGATTTCAATGGGGGGGATAATTTTGGGTCGTCGCGTTTTCAGGTAAATCAGCGGACCGGCGTGCGCTGGAATGCTTCGAAAGCGTTTCTGCGCCCGGTGCTGCAGCGATCAAATCTGAAGGTATTGACCAAGGTGCTCGCAAGCAGAATTCATTTCACCGTGCGCGAGGGCAAACCACAAGCGACGGGCATCGAATTCATTCGCGATAACGAAACATTTTTTGCGGAAGCTTGTTGCGAAACCATTATTGCCGGCGGCGCGATCAATTCCCCGCAGTTGTTGCAGTTATCAGGCGTGGGGCCGGCCAGCCTGCTCAGGGAACATGCAATCAACGTTGTCCACGACCTGCCCGGTGTGGGAGAAAACTTGCAGGATCATTTGCAGTTGCGGATGGCTTTCAAGGTGGAGGGCGTGCGCACCTTGAATGAGTGGGCCAGCAGTTGGTATGGCAAGGCCCAGATGGCGATGCAGTACACATTTTTTCGCAGCGGCCCATTGTCGATGTCTCCCTCGCAGCTTGGTGCGTTCGCCAAGTCTGATCTGTCGCAACAAACAGCGAACATCGAATATCACATCCAACCACTGTCACTGGATAAATTTGGCGATCCGCCGCACACTTTTCCCGCTTTCACCGCGAGTGTGTGTAATCTGCGGCCGGAGAGTCGTGGCTACGTGCGGATCAAGAGTGGCGACCCGCAAATGCATCCGCTAATCCAGCCGAATTATCTCTCAACCCGGCATGACGTTCAGGTCGCGGTTGACGCGTTGAAACTCACGCGACAAATTTCCGCCGCTGCCGCCCTTGCAAAGTATCGGCCGGAAGAATTCATGCCCGGTCCCGGGTTCCAAACCGATGCCGAGTTGGCGAAGGCGGCGGGAAATATTGGCACGACAATTTTTCACCCGGTGGGGACCTGCAAGATGGGTCCAGAGGCCGACCCGACCGCCGTGGTCGATGCGCGCCTGCGGGTACATGGCATCAATCGGCTGCGGGTAGTGGATGCGTCGATCATGCCGACGATTACGTCTGGCAACACCAATTCGCCAACCATCATGATTGCCGAACAGGGCAGTCGATTCATCCTCGAAGACCGCCATCGTAAATGAGCCAACGCCGGCTAAAAAGAACCCGAACACCCCAACCGACGCCGCTTTCGGAACATTTGTGCCTGAAACGGCAAGCTGGACGGGCACTTTGTTTTTGAAAGGGCAAGTTTGAGCGTCCCACGCAACGCTAATCGCGACGCGCTGTTGGCCTGGTATTTTGTCATTGTGTGGGGCTCCGGCTTCATCGCCACCAAAATCGGCATCCAGTACGCCGCACCCTTTACTTTTCTCTCCTTGCGTTTTGCCTTTGGCATCCTGTGCCTGGTCCCGCTGGTACTGTGGCTAAAACCTGCCTGGCCACAAACGCCACGTGCCTGGCTGCATATCATCACTGCCGGCTTGCTGATGCATGCGATCCATCTTTCCGGCAGCCACTACGCGCAATATTTGGGCATGCCAGCAGGCATCGCAGCGGTTATTCTGGCGCTGCAGCCGCTGGCCACGGCATTCGTGGTGCGCGGCTCTGGCGAGCGCGTCGCAGCGCTGCAATGGCTCGGCATTGCGCTGGGATTCACCGGTGTTGCGCTCATCGTCTGGCACAAGTTCAACATACGCGAGGTCAGCGTGGGTAGCCTGATTGCCATCATCACTGCACTGGCGGCCTTGACCACGGGCACGCTGTATCAGCGCAAATTCTGTCCGACGGTCGATCTGCGCTCGGGCGCATTAATTCAGTTTGTCGCGTCGTTCGTCGTGTTGTTGCCATTCAGCATCGCTTTCGAGGGCGGCAAGGTTCAGTGGTCGTGGCAATTGATGGGCGCGATCATTTTTCTGGTCATATTTGCCTCAATCCTGGCGGTCAACGCCCTGCACACGCTGATGCGCCACAACGAGGCGACAAGGGTGAGCAGCATGCTTTATCTGCCGCCAATTTTTGCGGTTGCCATGGAATACCTCGCCTTCGGTGTGGTGCCGAGCGCGATTTCGTTCATCGGTATTGTAGTCACCTCGATCGGCGTGGCACTGGCGATGCGTCGGGCGGGAAGGCAGTAAAACTTATTGACTTTTTTAATTACGCCGTGGAAAGTTGCTAGCGCAATACCGCGACTTTCTGCCGCTTGATTAGCTCAAAATCTATCTCGGCACCAAGACCCGCCCCGGTGGGTGCATGTACCATGCCGTCCTGGCCGATCTCGATGTCCTGCAAGAGACCATATTTTTGTGCTTCAGCGGGCAGCAACACTTCAAAGAATTCTGTATTCTGAATAGACATGATCACGTGCAGGTTGGCTAAATTGTTTAGCGAGTTTCCACCGTGGTGGATTTCGTAATTGAGCTGGAACGCTTCGGCCAGATGGGCAGTCTTGATTAATGTGGTGATGCCGCCCTTGATCGCTACGTCACCACGCAGGAAATCGGTGGCGCGTTCCATCAGCCAGGGCACATAGGATTCGAGTCCACCTGCCGGGCTTTCGGTTGCCATAATCGGAATGCTAAGCTTTTGCTTGAGCTTTACGTAGTTGTAAATGTCGGTGTCCGCGAGGGGATCTTCATACCAGTAGTAGCCCAAGTCCTGGATGGCAAGTCCGACGCGCAATGCGGTCGGGTAGTCATAACTCCAGACCGAATCGAGCATCAAAGAATAGTCGTCACCAACGGCATTGCGCACTGCCCGGCACACCTCGATGTCCTCGCGCCAGCGTTGCGGCGGATGTATCTTGTAGGCAGACATGTTGAGCGATTTGTAATGCAGCGCCTCATCTGCATACGTCTGAGGACTCGCAAGCACGGCCGAGCTAATGTATGCGGGCACCCGATTTCGACAAGACCCGAGTAGCTGGTGAATCGGCAGACCGGCAGTTTTGCCAGCGATATCCCATAGTGCAACGTCGACCGCACCGATTGCGCGGACCGTGGTGGTACGGACGCGTTTCCACATTGCCTTGTATAGCCGCTCGCGGTCGAGCGGATTTTGTCCAATCAGGATGGGCTTGAGATTACGGATCAGGCCGGGGCCATCCAGATCAGCTGCATTAAATGCGGAACCCAGAAAGGCGTGGCCGGTGATCCCCGCTTCGGTGGTAATCGCGAGCAAGCCGAGCACACTTCGACCTGAGAAGCGGCCGGTGTGGGCACCATA
>JAYVKG010000095.1:0-5297 GCA_043768625.1 Betaproteobacteria bacterium | reverse complement strand
TGCACTCAACACTGGGCAACATGTCACCCAACGCTTTCGAGCGTGAATCGACATCAAAAAAATCTATCAAACTGTCTGAAATTACTTGACCACTACAATCCTGTCATTTCGACCCAACCGGTTTTTCGGCGGGTCACGGCGCACGCTGTTGGATATATTGGTAATTCCGCTTTTTTTTGCAACCCAAATCTGTACTTTTCAGAGTACATGACAGGTCAAGTTTGGCAATCACGGCAGTGCCAAAGGGTCCCGATTACGCAAACTACAAATGCCTGGCCACCAATCCAGCACCGGCCGCATTAGTAAGTTGCCAATTTCGCCGTCGCGTACGCCAGCGGTCACGGCGAATTTATTTTCCTGCTGGACTAGCCGGAATCAGCTAAGCTATTTGGCTCTCAAGACCAGGTTGTGGATAGGAAACAATTTCCTCTCGACGCTGGATGAAATGATTAAATGCTGGTTGGCGCGTTTAGTGTTTGACCGCGCAGAAACCCGAGGAGATTAAATCGATGGCAACGACAACCATGAAGACCCGAATTGCTGAAGTGCTGGAAAGGTACGAAGCCGAAATTCTTTCAGACTGGATGAAAGAGCAGGCGTCAGCGCTGACGCAGCGTCCCGACCTGATGAAAGAATCCGAGTTGCGGCAGCAGTCGACAAAATTCCTAAAGCTGTTCCGCGAAGCAATTGCGGGTCACAACCTTATTGACATCCAGCAGCCTGTCTGGGAAACGGTGCGCGAGTTTATTGGCGAGGTAAGCCGGTCGCGCGCTTTTCAGGGCTTCTCCCCCTCCGAGACCGCGACCTTCGTCCTGTCGCTTAAACAGCCCCTGTTCACGCGACTGCGCAAGCTCCATGAAGGTCAGCCGGATTTTTTATTTGAAGACCTTTGGAACGTCACTGTGCTGCTGGACAAACTGGGCCTTTATTCGGTCGAGGTTTTCCAGAAGACGCGCGAGGATGTGATTGGCCGCCAGCAGAAAGAGATGTTTGAGCTGTCGAGCCCGGTGGTGGAGCTTTGGCAGGGCATCCTCGGCCTGCCAATTATCGGCACGCTCGACTCCAAACGTTCGCAACTAGTAATGGAAACGCTCCTTCAGCGTCTGGCGGAAACACAGTCAGAGGTGGCGGTGATTGATATCACCGGTGTACCGGTGATGGACACGCAAACGGCACAGCACTTGTTAAAAACCGTCACGGCCACGCGCCTGATGGGCGCAGATTGCATCATCTCCGGCGTGCGTCCGCAGATTGCCCAGACCATCGTTCACTTGGGTGTCAACCTCGGCGACGTCACCACCAAGGCTTCCATGGCGGGCGCACTCGCGGTTGCTTTCAAGCGAATGGGGCTGGCCGTAGCGCCGGTTCGCCGGCAAAGCAACGACATCGCGTAGAGGAGCGCGCGTGGAACGTATTCCAATTCTCCGCATGGGGGAATTCCTGCTGGTCACCATTCAGGTGGATATGCATGACCGGCTCGCAACCGTGCTCAGCGACGACTTGGCTACCCGCATTTTCGCGACCCGCGCGCGAGGCGTCCTCATCGACATTTCGGCCCTCGACATGGTGGATTCATTCATCGCCAGAATGCTCGGTTCAATCGCACAGATGGCGCGCGTGATGGATGCTGAGACCGCCCTGGTTGGTATGCAACCATCGGTCGCCATGACGCTGGTGGAAATGGGGGTTGAACTCAAGGGCGTCCGTACCGCCCTCAATGTGGAGAAGGGTATGGCGCTTCTTCGCGCCAGAATGGATCAGGTAAGGGCGGATGATGACGCCCCATCGCAGTGAGACTCTGCCGGTGGGTCAGGAATCCGACCTTCTTGCGATTCGGCAGCTTGTGAAAGCACGCGCCGTTGAACTCGGCCTCAACAGCTTCGGCCGGACCAAACTTGTGACGGTGGCCAGCGAACTCGGCCGAAATACGCTCATTCACGGCGGTGGCGGAACCATGGTTCTCGAAACGGTTGTGAACAACGACCGTCGCGGCTTGCGGCTGACTTTCGAGGATGAAGGGCCGGGCATCATTGATCTCAAGCAGGCAATGACCGACGGCTTTACCACCAAAGGCGGATTGGGGCTGGGCCTGAGCGGTTCGAAGCGTTTGGTCAATGAATTCCAGATTGCTTCCCGGGTGGGTAAAGGTACCCGTGTCATGGTGACGTTTTGGGCCTGACGCTTCCCGCCCCGCACGTTTCGATTTCACTGCCTATCGAGGAGGCAAGTGGCGTGGCTCACGCACGGCGCGTGGCCACCACGCTTGCGGAGTCGCTTCATTTGAATGAAGCCGAGGTCGGCCGGGTGGCCTTGGTGGCGACCGAAGCGGCGACCAATATCGTTCAGCACGCCGGGCGCGGAGAAATTCTGCTGCGCGGTTTTGCACGCGTAGCTCCGGCGAGCCTCGAGTTGCTGGCCCTTGATAAGGGCCCCGGCATGGCCAACGTCGCGGAAGCGCTACGTGATGGTTTCTCGACCGGTGGATCGTCAGGAAAAGGACTCGGCGCCATTGCCCGCCTGTCGACTTTTTTCGACATCAGCTCAACGCCGGGTAAAGGTACAGCCCTGCTTTCCCGCATCGGCCGGGTCAATGCCAAACAACCCGCGGAGCACGGGCTCGAATGGGGTGCGGTGTGCGTCCCCAAGCGCGGCGAAGTATTTTGCGGCGATGCGTGGGCTGTCAGCCCCGGCCACTTCCGCAACACTATTCTCGTGGTTGATGGCCTGGGGCATGGTATCCATGCCTTCGACGCCGCCAACGCGGCGCTCCGCACCTTCTGGGAACACACACGAGAGCGGCCAGAGTCGGTCTTGAAAGCACTGCATCAATCGCTGCCAGGTACCCGTGGTGCGGTCGCGGCGCTCGCGGAAATCGACTGGGACAAGCGCGAGCTGCGGTGGGCCGGCGCAGGCAACATTGCGGGCACGCTGGTGCCCGTTGAGGGCAAGGCTTCCAGCATGGTTTCGCATACCGGCACCGTCGGGCAAAATGTAGCGCGCTTCCAGGAGTTTACCCACCGCTGGCCGGAGCAGGGGCTGCTTATCCTTCATTCAGATGGACTCTCCAACCGCTGGACACTCGAACCCTATCCGGGCCTCAGCCGAAAGGATCCCAGTCTCATTGCGGGCGTGCTCTACCGTGATTTCGTGAGCCGACACGACGATGTGGTGGTGCTGGTGGCACGCGAGCGTGCGGGAAACGCGCAAGTGCAAGCTAGCGCATCGGCATGAACATTCCCCTGCTCACATCGAACGTCCGTACCGAGTCGGATGTGGTTTACGTGCGTCAACGGGCAAGACAGATTGCTGCTCTGCTCGGCTTCGATACCCACGAACAGACGCGCATATCGACCGCGGTCTCCGAAATTGTCCGCAATGCGTTCCTCTACGCCCGTGGCGGCGAGGTGAAGTTTTCGCTTGATAACGACACGCCGGAGCGACTAACGATCCTTATCAACGACCATGGCCAGGGCATTGCCAACTTGCCGACCATTCTCAGCGGCAGTTACAAATCCGAAACTGGTATGGGTTTAGGGTTGCTGGGTGCCAGAAAACTTATGGACTACTTCCGTGCCGACACTGTTCTCGGCGAGGGCACGACGGTCGAACTCGGTAAGGCGCTGCCGGCCCATGCGCCCAATCTCACCCCCCAAGTCGTTGCGCGCATTGGTGCCGAGCTTGCCAAACTCGCGCCGACCAGCCCAATGGAGGAGATACGCCAACAAAATCTTGAGCTGTTGCGCGCGCTCGATGCGCTACGCACGAGACAGGTGGAGCTAGACCGCTTATATCGAGAAGTCGCCGAAGCCAATACTCAACTCGAGGAGAAGGCCGATGCCCTCGAGCGCACCACTGCATCGGAACACGCCGCGCGCGCGGTAGCCGAAGCCGCCGTCGCGACGCGTGAGGAACTGCTCGCCATCGTTTCGCACGATTTGCGAAACCCCCTCAACGTCATTGTTAATTGTGCCTATGTCCTGCAGAAGACGCCCCTCGACGGCGAGGAAGCAAACCGGGTCCACAACATCGCCCAGACCATCCTTCGCTCTACCGAGCGCATGGTGCGACTGATCGCAGACCTCCTCGACCTGGCGCAAATTCAGGCGGGAAAATTATCAATTGATCTGCAACCCCAGAATATTGAGGGTCTTGTCCATGAGGGCGTCGAGACGCTCAAACCGCTCGCGACCGCGAAAAAACTACAGCTCGATAGCATGACCAGCGAAGGTCTGCACATCCACTGCGACCGTGACCGGGTACTACAGATTCTCTCTAACCTGGTCGGCAATGCCATCAAGTTTACGCCCGAGGGTGGTTCCATCTTCATTGACGCCCGAGTCATCGGACACGAGGCACAATTTTCCGTGCGCGATACCGGGCAGGGTATTTCGGAAGCGGAAATACCGCGCATTTTTGATCGGTTCTGGCAGGCCCAAAGTAAAAATCACGCCGGTATCGGCTTGGGTCTCAGCATCGTAAAGGGCCTGGTCGAGGCCCATGGCGGGCGCGCCTGGGTCGAGAGTACGCTCGGTGTCGGCACCACATTCTTCTTCACCCTGCCGCTGGGGGCAGCTGCAGCGTAAGAAATTTCGAGCACTGCTTAAGTTAGCCGGGGAAATTCAGCATATCCGTAACGCACGATGCCATCGCGGGCCACATTGAAAACCCGATGCCGCCCATGGCAGTGAACACGCGCAGCCGTGGTTTTTTCACATGATGCACAGGCTGTGTAATTGCCAACGCGCTTCGTAAAAACGCTTCCCATCAGTCAACCGCGTCTTCGCATATAGTGGTGCACCCCGGGTTTATTCGAAGTCAACCACCATGAGCCAGTCAACTGTTGCCGAACTTCTCAAAGACAAAGCCTGGCAGTCGCAGTCGGCCCCTAAAAACGCACTATTCTCAATCGGCCCGGATATGAACATCGCCGACGCAGTTTCGTCGATGGCGAAAAACGAAATCAGCTCCATCATTGTGATGGAGGCCGAAGAAATGCTGGGTTTGATCACGTTGCGCGAGTTGTTGCAGGGCCTCAATGCCCACGGCGGAGAACTGATGCAAGCAAAGTGCCGCAGCGTGATGAAAATCAATCCGCCGGTTGCCAAATCCGGCGACAGTGTCGACCATCTGCGCGGCTTGATGACCGAGCTGCACATTACCCACGTGCCGGTGGTTGATCACGGTGTACTGACCGGCATCGTGTCCTTCCACGATATCGCCCGAAGCGCGATCAAGGATGTGGCCTTTGAGAATCAGTTGCTCAAACAGTACATCAGGCATTGGCCTGAATAAACGAC
>JAYVKG010000094.1:0-2380 GCA_043768625.1 Betaproteobacteria bacterium | reverse complement strand
ACTTGCCAAAGGTGTTCGCTTGTCGGCGAGCAAGCGCACGCCGCTATTTAACGGCAAAATTGAATGCCGGCTGTTTGAATACAAAATCATCGCCGGCAGCAATCGCAAGCACGTATCGCCTGAATAGACACGGGTGAAGAATTTTCCGCTTCACCGCGATGATTTTATTTGGTTACTCGGAAGTCTATGCAATATTCATCGCCTGCCGTTTGATGCGAGGCTGGTGCTGTCGCAATATCCGCCACCCTATTCAAGCGAGAAACTCGGGCTGGCAGCCACGGCCCTTGGATTTGAGTACAAGTCAGTCGATGTCGGAGAAAAAACGCCGCTTGAAACACTGCCTGCGCCGTTCGTCATTCTCGCCCGCGAACTCGCCGATGTTCGGCAACCCGAAGGTAGCAATGAAAATGCGGCGGAGCGACTTGTTCCCGGCATGGCTACGCTAGTGGTCAGGGTGGATGCAGAGCAGATGCTGCTCTTCAAGTCCGGTAGTCAGACGCCAGTTACTGCCGACATCGCAATATTCCAGCAACAATACCTGCCGAAGGTATTGCTCTTCCATCCTAAAATCAAGGATGTTGAAGACGACGATAGACCGGAAGACGCGCGTTTTTTCGGATTTGAGTGGTTTCTGCCGGAACTTATCAACCATAAACGCATCTGGCGTGACGTACTGCTAGCCTCACTCGTTATCCAACTCATTGCGCTGGTTACGCCACTTTGCACACAGGCAATCATCGACAAGGTTGTCGTCCACCAAACGGTTAATACGCTGTATGTGATTGCATTCGCACTATTCGTTTTCATGTTGTTTACGGCAATTCTTTCCTGGGTGCGGCAGTATCTGGTCATCCACACCGGCAATAGGATCGATGCGGCACTCGGCTCGGCCGTATTTAGCCGCTTGTTCAGATTGCCCACCCGCTATTTCGAAAGCCGGCCAACGGGCGTGATTGCCGCGCGCCTGCATGGCATCGAAAGCATTCGCGAGTTCATCACCGGTGCCGGCGTGACGCTTATTCTCGATCTGCCCTTTCTTTTCATTTTTATGGGGATCATGTTCTATTACAGCGTCCCACTGACATTAATCACGCTGGGCATTATCGTCACCATCGCAACGATGAGTTTTTTCATGGCGCCGCTGTTTCGTGAGCGGCTCAATAAGCAATTCTTGCTCGGCGCTCGCAATCAGGCCTTTCTGACGGAATATGTGGCGGGCATCGAGACCGTAAAATCGCTGCAGATGGAGCCGCAGCTCATCAATCGGTACTCTGAATACCTTGCTACCTATCTTGACACCAGCTTTAAAACAAAGCAGTTGGGCAATACTTACAACACCGCCGCCAATGCGCTTGATCAGTGCATGACCATCTTGGTACTGTGCGTCGGTGCGTGGCAGGTAATGAACCGGCCAGATTTCACAATTGGCATGCTGGTCGCGTTTCAAATGTTCTCCGGACGCGTGTCGCAGCCAATGTTGCGAATCGTTGGGCTCTGGCAAAATTTTCAGCAAACCCAGATTGCCGTGCTGCGTCTTGCCGACATCATGAACGCGCCGGTAGAGCCTTACTCTGTAGTGCCACAAACCCAGTCAGACGCCAGGGGCGAAATAGAATTTCGCGACGTTAGTTTCCGCTATCGCGAAGATTTGCCATTTCTGTATCAGGAATTAAATTTACGAATTTCCACTGGTGAATGCGCCGTGTTGATGGGTCCGAGTGGTTGCGGTAAAAGTACTCTCGCCAAACTGTTGCAAGGCTTTTATCTACCCACCGGCGGTGTTATTCAGATCGACGGCAAAGATCACCGTCACCTTGCGGCCAACGAACTACGTAGTTATTTTGGCGTCGTGCCGCAGGAAACACTGCTGTTTTCTGGAACCATCTATGAAAATCTGATTCTTGCCAATCCGCACGCCACGTTCGACATGGTCGTACAGTCTTGCAAGTTTGCAGAAATCCATGCCGTTATAGAGCAATTACCGCAGGGATATCAAACCGAAATAGGGGAGCGGGGAAGCGGCCTGTCAGGAGGGCAACGCCAGCGTTTGGCGATTGCGCGCGCATTGCTCAAGCGTCCGCGCATATTGGTGTTCGACGAGGCAACCAGCAATCTGGATCACGACACCGCCGAGCAATTCGCCAAAACTGTCAACACCCTTCGCGGCAAAGTTACACTTATTTTCATCGCACACCAATTGCCGAAGTCGCTGCAAGTCGACCACTTGGTCAAACTTGACGAAATCAGCGGTCGACAAGTGCCGCCGCCACCACCGCGACCGTGATCGCGAAAAGATGCCTACGTGGTTAAGCGTGCGACTGCGTTTAGTTAATTTATTTATCAGTTCTTTTAATACGCAATCAAGCACTGACGTTTACGT
>JAYVKG010000093.1:0-3607 GCA_043768625.1 Betaproteobacteria bacterium | reverse complement strand
CAGCTCATTCAGATAAAAGGCGGACAACAGCGCGGCACCAGAAAGCTGCGGCAGAATTTTTTCCTGCTCCGCCGACTTCAAGGTTTTCATTTCACTTTTGCCGAACCATGCCAGCAACAGTCCCTGGAAAGGATTCAATAATCCCCGCATCGCGCCACGCGGTCTTTTGGCGCCCTTCGCCACCATCACGACGCGGCCATGGAGGCGCGTAAATGTTTCCACAATCATGCTGGTTTCGCGATAGGCATAGGTATGCAAAACAAACGCGGCATCCGACTCGCCGACGAGTGGTCTTGGCCGTTTGGGCTGCAGACCGGCACCTTCCACGGGGGCAGGCCGTTGCGATAAATCATTCATAGCCGTATTGGCGAATCAAGGCGCTGTCGTCCGCCCAGCCCTTTTTAACCCGCACCCACAATTCCAGATACACCTTGCAGCCAAAGCTGGCTTCCATCTCCTTGCGCGCATCGGTACCGATGCGCTTAAGTCGTTCGCCTTTTTCGCCGATTAGAATCGCTTTCTGGCTGGTTTTTTCGACGACGATGCTGGCAAAAATCCGCCTGAGCCCCCCTAATTCTTCGTATTTATCAATCATCACGTTAGCCGCGTAAGGCAGTTCGTCGCCAAGTTGACGGAACACTTTTTCGCGGATGAATTCGGACGCCATGAAACGTTCCGAGCGGTCGGTAAATTGTTCCGCATCGTGGCTGGCAGGCGCGACCGGCAGATTGGCGCGAATTACTTTTTTTAATTCGTCCAGCGTCCGCTGTTGCTTCACGCTGATCGGCACCATCGCCACAAAATTTGCCTTGTCCTGAATTTCTTTCAGGAAGTTTAATAGCTTGCTCTTTTCTTTCACGCGATCAGATTTGCTGATGGCCAAAATCAAGTGAGCATGGTTGGCGGCCTGCTTCAGGACTTGCTCATCTGCCTCTGAAAAGCGGCAGCCTTCGACGATGGCCACCACCACGTCCGCATCGATGACCGTTTGACTAACGGTACGGTTCAAAACGCGATTGAGCGCATTGTCGTGGGTCTTTTGAAAACCAGGAGTATCGAGAAACAAAAACTGCGCCGTGCTGTCGGTCAATATGCCGGTGATGCGGTGCCGCGTGGTTTGCGCTTTATTCGACGTGATGCTGACCTTCTGGCCGACCAGATGATTGAGCAAGGTGGATTTGCCGACATTTGGCCGGCCAATAATTGCCACTGTGCCACAGCGAAAATCAGCGTCCATGTTTTAAATCTGCTGTCGATGATGCGGCAAGTATGTTGAACGCACGCATCGCAGCATCCTGCTCGGCCAGACGGCGGTTGGCACCACATCCGTCGGTTTTCAGGTCAAATGAACCGATCTCACATTGAACGTGAAAGATTTGCCGGTGCGACTCACCCTCTATGCGTTTCACTGTGTACTCCGGTAGCGGCAAATGCTTGCGTTGTAACCATTCCTGCAACCCGGTCTTGGCATCCTTGACCGGCTTTGAATCCCGCACTGTCTCGATGCGCGCGCTATACAGCACACCCACCACCCTGGCAGCAGCAGCGAAACCGTCATCGAGATATACCGCACCGAGAATGGCTTCTAAAGCATCGCCAAGAATAGACGGGCGGCTAGCGCCACCGGTCTTTATTTCGCCATCGCCCAAACGCAGCAGGCTGCCGATGCCAAGATCAGCGGCTATTTTCGCGAGCACCGCCTGGTTGACCAGGTTGGCGCGAAGGCGACTCAATTCGCCCTCCGGCATCGACGAAAATAGACCGTAGATCAAACTGGCGATGCAACAATTGAGAACGCTGTCGCCTAAAAACTCGAGTCTTTCATTGTGGCCGGCACTAAAACTTCGGTGGGTCAATGCCTGCAGCAGGAGTGCGTCGCTGCTGAATTTGTAGCCGAGCTTTTGCTCAAGCCCGCTTAAGCTCATATCGACCTGGACGCGCCTAGACGTCTTTCGTGCTTACGGTGAAATCGACCAGCAGTGTATAGCCCGTAAACAACACCACCCGGTGCTGCCAAGTGGCAACAACCACGGTTTCGCCGGCATCCTTGGTAATTTCCAGGTCCGACCCCTGAAGTGCCTGGATGTTATCAATAACCGCGCGTCGGTCAAAACTCTTCCTGATGTCAGTGACGGTGCCGCTTTTGACCTCTTCACCCTGCGCCATCGCCGCCATCACTTTCTTGACGGAAAATAACTCAAGATAAACGGGCACCAGTTTCAAGCCCAGAAGAAGCACAACAGCGACCACGGCAAAAATAAATATGAGGCCGATGAAGCCGATGCCGCGTTGCTGCCGAAGATTTCTTACCGGGATATTCATATGCTCCTCGCTGCAAAAATCAGAATCACTCGATTGATGTGAAAAGACGCTTCATGGCGCCGAAGTTCATCCAGATCAGCACCGCTTTGCCCACGATATTTTCCTCCGGGACGAAACCCCAATAACGGCTGTCTTCGCTATTGTCCCTGTTGTCACCCATCATGAAGTAATGCCCAGCGGGTACGGTGCAGGTCATTTGGTCGTCATTGTATGCGCAATTGGCGCGATTTGGGAACTCGCGGACGCCACCAAGGCGCACCGCCTGCGCTCGCGGATCCAGGTAGGAAAGGTGCGTTTTTTCGCCGAGCTTTTCCCGAATCACGTCATAACTTTGAAAGGCAAGGCGGTCGTCAACCCGGGTCTGTGAATCCAGTTGCTCGGTCGGTATCGGTTGGTCGTTAATGGTCAGTCGCTTGTTTTTGTAAACGATCTTGTCGCCAGGCGTTCCGACCACGCGCTTGATGAAATCTTTGCTTGGATCTTCCGGATACCTGAACACCATGACGTCGCCGCGCCGGGGCAGGCCAACATCAATGATTTTTTTATTGATGACCGGCAGCCGTACACCGTAGGTAAATTTGTTGACCAGAATAAAATCGCCCACCACCAGCGTCGGCACCATTGACTCAGAGGGGATTTTGAAAGGCTCATACAAGAAAGATCGCAGTACAAATACAATCAAAATGACGGGGAAAAAGCTTCTTGCCATTTCTACAACGACCGGTTCGGTTGTTTTACCGGTACGGGCCTTTTTCAATATGCACGCATCGACTAACCAGACGATGCCCGTCAGTACGGTCGCCAGCAACAACACCGCCGGAAAACCCAATACTTCTTTGAGCGTGAGCATACCCATGATGGCGATAAAAAATACCGGCCAGGCGACCTCAAGCCAGGCGTGAATCGGCTGCTGCGCCGGGTGACCGTCCACCCCCGCTGCTGGCGTGGCCGGATGCGCACGTCCGACAAAAAAACTTGCGAAGATAACCAAGCCGCTCGCAACTAGTGCAATCCAACCGACCATTTCCCAATTCATTGTGTCGCGTCTTTCTGTTAGGTTTTCAGGTTTTCAGGTTTTCAGGTATCTGATTATGCGATGACATTAACCGCGCGGCACCATCGGCGCGACCAATGACGATCCTGCCGGACCGGCTACCGAATTGCACTACTTGCCGTCAACTTGCAGGATCGCCAGAAATGCCTCTTGCGGTATTTCCACATTACCAACCTGCTTCATGCGTTTCTTGCCTGCCTTCTGCTTTTCCAACAATTTGCGTTTTCTGGA
>JAYVKG010000092.1:0-9494 GCA_043768625.1 Betaproteobacteria bacterium | reverse complement strand
GTGTTGGTCGCGTGACCGCGACCTCGCTACTCGCCGATGTTGCTGAGATCGGAACGCTCAATCGACGCGAGATCAGTGCGTTGATTGGTGTTTGTCCCTACAGCAGGGACAGCGGGAAGTTTCGTGGGCGGCGGAGTATCCGGGGTGGCCGTGCGCGCGTACGGGCAGTGTTGTATATGGCAGCGTTAGTCGTGACCCGGCACACTCCGGTCATCCTCGCCTTTTATCAGAAACTTGTGAGGGCAGGCAAACCCAAGAAAGTCGCTATCGTCGCGTGCATGTGAAAACTGCTCGTCACCTTCAACACGTTGCTCAAAACCGACCCGACTTGGGCCCCAAAAACTGCTGCAATATCGGCGTGAAATTAAGACAGTTGCTGTCCCCTATTATTGCGCGCGTGAGACCGTTGGGATCATCAGCAAGCCCAAAGCGATATTACGCGCCAGGGGTTTCATCGAATAAACATCAGATAAAAACGCTTCATGAGACCTTCAAGTGAAGTTTAGTCGTTCTCGCCGTGTCGAGTGGCAGCTCTCCGGGAAATCGGAAAGCAATATCTTCGGACCGGTTCTCACCGATCTGCGACGGATGCTCACAAGCTTGCGACGCCGAACAGCAATTACCCGACTTTAACTAGAATCTTTACGCCGAGCTTATTGCGGACAGCACCAAAGATCGCTGCCAAATTGTCCATGCTTGGATTGCCGCGCTCCGAAAGCATGCGATGCAAGCTTTTGCTGGGTTTGGCTGTTGCTAGCGCAAGTTCCTCGAAACCAATCGTCGCGTTGGCCAAATCTCTTAATATCAATCGTGCCGTATCTGGCTCTCCGTTATGGAAAAGCGTCGCGGCCTCATCAAGAAGCTCCTTTCCAAACGCCGGATCGCGCTGGATTTGATCAACGACGGTTCGTTTGAAATCACGAGTCAATGCCATTTAAGTCACCTCTATCCTTTGGCCAGTTTTGTGTACCGTTTCTTGCCAGCCACAGCCATTTTCTTGCGCAACTTGTATTTGTCATGGAGTACCTTCGCACGACCGATATCCAATCGCTGTTGCTTCCTGGTCCCTCCACCAAACAAAATCACCAGCGCTTCGCCGTCCTTGGCGAGATAAATTCGGTAGCCTAGTCCTCAGTCGATTCGGTATTCACCTATTCCTTCGAACCACTTGACGTTTGACGTATTTCCCAGCCCCAGGCGCGCCAACGCGGGCTTCACCTTAGCCGCAACCTGAACATCCAGGTCGTCAAACCATTTTCGATATGGGCTCGACTCATCGTCACGGATGTATTTTTTTACTTGAATCATGCTATTCACATGGCAACACAAATGACACTATGAAGCACGTCCATCTTTTCCTTTTTTAAAGGGAACGCCGAAGGAAATTCTTACGGCGATTGGGTACTAGATGTCCGCTATGTGAAAAATTGGAGGCCGCTGCTGAGGGGCTGCACCCGGCCGAATGCTGCCTTTCGCGCAGAATGACATTGCGCACGCAAATCGACATTCTGTTGGTGCCGGACTGTTAGTCCGGCATTCCCATCTGCAACAAATAGCCAACTTCGAACACTTCTCTCTGAGTACTCTAAACCCGCCGATATGGAAGGCGGCGCATCCATGACATTCATGCCGCACCGGGACTAACGGCCGAATCGCAATGCGCATACGCATTAATATTCGCGGCCCGGCCAATGCGAGCGACCGGAATCGTGAGTTTTGAGCAGCAACTAATGACCCAATGCAGTCCCGCACACAGCTAGATTGCCGCCATTCAAATCTAAAAAAGCGGCCACTCATTTTCTAAAGGCAACATGCCCAAATACGGAGTTTGCCAACCGCCTGGCCTTTGGTCGACAATCGACAAGTTGGTCGCCCGAGGATTGTTTGTTCAGTTTTCGCATCCTCCTCATCGCGCTTCTTCTGGATGACCATTAGCTGCCTGATTTTTGCGAAGAAATAGTTTAACCACCGTAATCGCTATCTGCGTTATCTCGCGGATGCATCGTACTGGGTGGACATCGTTCACCTTCCTGTTCTATTTGCTGTTCAGTATCGATTGATGGTTGGCGATACGAACTGGCATGCGAAATTCGCAATCCCCGTTGTCGCGACGTTCGGCATTTCATTCGTGAGCTATCAACTACTTGTCCCCAATACGGTTCTGGGAAGGCGATAGAACGGGGGGCGCCACAACCAACCCCGACCGTTAATGAATTTGACTCAATCATGCAAGTCATACTCGCTATCGATCAAGGAACGATCAGCTTCCGCGCATTGTTTTTCAACCGCGGTGGTGAAATCTTATCGTCAGCCCAGCAGGAAATAACCCAATATTTTCCTGAGTCTGGCTGGGTTGAACACGACGCCCGCGAAACCTGGATTACCCAACGGGCCTGGGAGGAGCGCTAATGCTGCAGTTCGGTGCTCTACTGCGTCGTTCTGGCGTAGATAGGGATCGTTTCACCATGCGTGCAGCACTAGCCGACAGAAACGCCAAAGAACGTCACGCATCCCGAGCCATCGCCAGATGGGAGAGCCACATTTTCCACGCTTGCTCTTGCGCCTCCCGCGGTAGTCGCAGCAGCGCAGCGGGATGGCGGGTGACCAGCACCGGCCGGCCATCGTCGCGCTCCCGCAACCATTGCCCACTTTCTCGTTCGATGGCCACCTTCCGGCCCAACAGCGAACGCGCGGCGGTGGCGCCAAGGGCCACCAGTTTCGATGGTGCAGCGAGCCTGATCTCATGTTCCAGCCATTGCCCGCAGGCTTCCGCCTCGCGCTGCGCAGCGGTCTTGTGCATGCGCCGCTTTCCGCGCAGTTCGTATTTGAAATGCTTGACGGCATTGGTGAGATAGATTGATTCGCGCGGCCAGTTGAGCGCGGCGAGCGCACGGTCGAGTAATTGGCCCGCTGGCCCGACGAATGGCCGTCCGGCGAGGTCTTCGACATCGCCCGGCTGCTCACCAACCAGCATGCACGCGGCCCGCACTGGGCCCTCGCCACAAACCGCCTGGGTCGCCGCGCGTCCGATGGGACAGGCGTCACAGGCTTGGGTTGCCGCCCGCACGTCATCGAGCTTTTCGGGCCGCGCGCGCAGCACAATCGCGGGCCGCACGGATTCCATGCGGCGGAATCGACGGCCGGTGCCGGCAGGCGTGGCCAGCATGTCGTCGGTTCGCGCGGACGCCTGTTGTGTAAGCCGGCCGATGAGCGCGGCCTCGGGCAAATTGGGCCAGTAGCGCCGCGGCATTTCCTTCACCATCATGTCGATTTTGAGGCGCGCAGGATTGAAGATGCTCTCGTAATACGTGAGCCACAGCGCCTCGCCCGCGTCCGGTGGTGGGCGCAGGCTGCGGTCGCCACCCGGTCCGAGGATGAGCTTGGCGCCATTCCATTCCATAGAGCGATCCGGCGTGAAGATAGCCCATTGCATCGCCGCAAATCGACGCCGGAAGAAGTCAGCATTGGCTTCGACAATGAAATGATCCGGCTCGAACCACGCTATGTGGCGGCCGTCTGCCAGTGGCGTAAAGCGCACAAAGGCGCGCATTTTGTGAATGTCGCGCCGCACGCTTTGTGCTTTGGCCTGCGCAGCCATCATCTGCGAATCGAGCGGATCATAGCGTAGCGCGGGCTCATAGGTGAAGCGCCACAGCAACCGGTATAGCAACGCGTGGCGGCCCGCTTCGCGATGCAGCAGCACCGCGCGGCAAAGCACGAGGAATTCGGCCGGCACACGTGCTGACGTCGGCGCCGTCCCGATTGCCGGCAATTCATCGGCCACATCTGGCAAGGTCTCGCCCCAGCCCGGCATAACCTCGCCGGGCAGCACCCATTCCACCGCGTCCGGTGCAATCCCAGCGGCAAGCAGGCGGCGCGACGCATCACGGAAATCGGCAAACTCGCAGGGCCTTTCAACGATCACGCGATGCATGAATGTGCCAGTTCTCCGGCCCTATTGCATCGCCGAAAACAGCTCGGCTTGTGCGGGGCGCACCGCGCGCAGCGCAGCAACCGGCACGGATGTAGTTCCCGGTCGATGTCCGTCAACAATGACAAACGGCAGCACGCGCGCGGCGGGCGCACGCAAACGGGTGAGGTCGTCGACTCGAATGCGCCTGACGCGTCGCGCTGCCAACAGCCGGTTAATAGATTTGATGCCCAGCCCTGGCACGCGCAATAGAATCTCTCTAGGCGCGGTGTTGAGATCCACCGGAAAGTTCTGCGGGTGCGCGACGGCCCAGGCGAACTTGGGATCCACATCGAGGCGCAACAGGCCGGTGTCTGCCGTCACGATTTCCTCCTGCGCGAAACCATAGAATCGCATCAGCCAATCGGCCTGATAGAGGCGATGCTCACGCATCAGGGGCGGTGCACGCAGTGGCAGGCTGGCGGCGGCGTCCGGAATCGGGCTGAAGGCCGAGTAGTACACGCGCTTGAGCTGGTAGGACCCATATAGCAAGGCACTGGTGGCGAGGATGGTGCGGTCGTCCGCCTCGTCGGCGCCGACGATCATCTGCGTGCTCTGGCCTGCGGGCGCGAAGCGCGGCGGCCGGGCGCGGCGTGGTGGCGCCCCGCCCAGCACCTGTATCGGCTTCGCCGCGCTGTCGCGCTGCGCTCCGCGCGCTTCGTCGATGTGCAGGCGAAGTCGCGCCATCGAGCGCCGAATGGTGCGCTCATCTTTTTCCGGAGCCAGTGCGGCGAGCCCCTGCGAAGTCGGCAGTTCCACATTGATGCTGAGCCGGTCCGCATATTTGCCTGCGCGCGCGAGTAGTTCCTCGCTGGCATCGGGAATTGTCTTCAAGTGAATGTAGCCGCGGAAATCATGGTCTTCGCGCAGCGCGCGCGCCACCTCCACCACCTGCTCCATGGTGTGATCAGGACTTTTGATTATGCCGCTGCTGAGGAACAAGCCCTCAATACAGTTCCTTCGGTAAAAATCCAGCGTGAGGTCAACGACCTCCTGCACGCGAAAAAGCGCGCGCGGCACGTTGCTCGACGCGCGGTTTACGCAATATAGGCAGTCGTACTGGCAATAGTTCGTCAGCAGGATTTTCAGCAGCGAAATACAGCGACCGTCGGGCGCGTAGCTGTGGCAAATGCCTGACCCACCAGCCGAACCCAAACCCTTGCCGTCGCGCGAGTCGCGGCGGTTGGTGCCGCTAGAGGCGCAGGATGCGTCGTACTTGGCAGCATCCGCAAGGATCGACAACTTGATTCGGGTTTCCATCGCGTCAGTATACTGTATTGATATACAGTTGCAGTGAGAGCCGCAACATATTTCGGCGAAAACGGGCTGGGGAAGGATTTTCTTTCAGTGCGGAAGTGTCTTATGTCTCGAAAGAACTGACCGCGACACTCAAGCTACCCACTCCTTCATCCCTTCCCGGTCGCACATCGACTTCCAACTCTCCCGCGCCCTGACCTTGTTTGCCAGCACTTTCAATGCCGGCCATTCGAAAGCGGAACGTGGCATGTTGCGCGACCTTGGCGAGGGTGGCGCGGGCCAAGCCAGGCGGCGCCCCGCGATGACGCGATGCAGTCCCCTTAAAGCGTCGCCAAGGCTGCCAAAAGTTGGGAAGAGCGAGCCCTCCCGACTGCCTCAGGCGGGCAAGCGGCAATGAATGACGCCATTCGTTCGCTCTTCATTCACGCGACCTTTATTGCCTGCATGAAGACGAATAAGCCAACAACTAGGACGACGATGCCTATCCGAAAAGGAGTGAGATACATAAGCTTCTTAAGCAAACGGTAGCCGCGGAATTCCAACAGAAGACCAACTACTAACAAGGCAAAGGCCGACAAACGCCATCTTGAATGTCGGCTTTGCGGAAAACTGGAGGTTGTCGCTAACAGACAGCATTTGGCCGATTGCGGCCTTTCAACTGCAAGCCACGTCATCAGTCTATGGGTCACGATGGTTACGTTTTTTCGGGCAGTCTCTCCGGTTAGGTTTCGAAATCCACTAAAGTCCATTTTTAAAAAACGTCGAGACGACGCCGCTCCTGCTGCATCCGGCAAAGTCTTGATCACGTCAGGCGACAGATTGGCACCGCTTGGCGCGATCCGTCTCATTTAGCGGGCTAGCGCGATGAGAATTGGCCTAACATAAATGAGTTTCCTATCGCCTATTAAGAGCATCGCTTTTGGAGGTTCGTATGACCCGTTTCTACACTATCGGGATGGTCGCTCTTCTCGCTTTCGTTCAGTCGTCATGTACTTCGACAAGCGTAACCGCCCCCACTGAGCGCGTCGTAACTCCAGAGCACCTCGCCGCCACGAAGGCGGAGGCCGAAAAACTCGCGGCCCAAAGGGACCTTGATAATAAATCCGCTGCTGAGTTGCATGACAAGAGCGCTCTCAAGACCGAGAACGCCAAGACGCCCGACGTCAAGTCACTCGTCCCAGACATCGCGCAGGCGGTGCTGCTGCGCTTCAAGCACGAGTTGCCACAAGGCGATGCGGCGGCGGTTGCTCAGTTGAAAGGCCGGGTCGAGCGCGGTGTACGCCAAGTGGCCGCGATGTGGCGACCGGAAGACGGAAAGCCGGAGACCATGAAGGAATTCTGTGTGCAGTGGTTCGTGGGCGACCCTAAAGGTCTCGATACCCTGCTCGCGAGATTTGCGGCAGCCTTTGAACAGCTCGATGGTCACTTGCTCGAAGTTAGCCGCGCTTGGCGCGCGTGGAGTGAACTGGAGATTGGGCCGCAGATCGCGGTCGACGAACTCTTTAGTGCGTTTGATCCGGGTGCCCACGTCAGCGAGGATCTCTTCACCAATAAACTCGCATTCGTCGCGCTGCTCAATTTCCCGGTCGCGCCTCTCGACGAGATGATCGAGAAGGGGCGCTCATGGTCGCGCGTCGAATGGGCGCAAGCACGGCTTGCACGCCGCTTTGCACTTCGCCCGAGCGGCATCAGCCAGCAGGCCCGTGCCGCCGCATCGTCGGCAGCCGAGGCCTACATTTCCGGGTACAACCTCTGGATGCATCACGTGCTCGCGCCCAGCGGTGCACGTCTTTTCAAGCCGGGAATGCGTTTGATCACGCACTGGAATTTGCGTGACGAGATCAAAGCCGCCTATTCGGATAAAGACGGTCTCTACCGCCAACGCGTTATCGCAAAGGCCATGGAGCGCATTGTCACGCAGACCATTCCCGTTGGCGTCATCGACGACCCGCGCGTCGACTGGGATCCGTTTGAAAATACCGTCAAACTTGCGCCATCCGAAGAGACCGAGAAGCCAACTGTCAACCAAGGCAAGCGCGCGGTCACACCATCAGCCTCAACGTTGCGTGAACCCGATACGCGCTATGCGGTACTACTCGAGACATTCAGGGCCGAGCGCATGATGGACATGGATTCGCCGCTTGCCCCGACGGCCATCGACCGTCGATTCCAGCTCGAAACGGAGCTACCGGAAGCCCGGGTGGAAAAGCTCTTGGTGCAGCTCTGCAGCGCGCCCACTGTCACCCGGGTCGCCAAGTTAATCCAGCAGCGCTTGGGCCGTCCGCTCGAACCGTTTGATATTTGGTTCAGTGGTTTCCTGGAGCGCCCGGCGGAGGACACGCTGTCGGCTATCACCAAAAAGAAGTACCCGACCGCGGGGGACTACAAAAAGGACATCCCGCGGCTATTGGGCGCCCTTGGCTTCACTGCCGCCAAGGCAAAATACTTGGACGATCTCATCGTCGTCGACCCGGCGCGCGGAGCCGGGCACGCGCTCGGTTCAGGCCGCCGCAACAACCTCCTGCCAAACTGGGGCGCGGGCGATTTCCCGCACTTACGCACACGGGTAACGCCAGAGGGCATGGACTATAAGGGTTACAACATCGCGGTCCACGAGATGGGCCACAACGTTGAACAGATTTTCTCGCTCTACGGCGTCGACTCAACGTTGATGCAGGGTGTACCGGGCACGTCGTTTACGGAAGCTCTTGCGTTTACCTTCCAAAACCGCGACCTCGAGCTCTTGGGCTTGAAGAAGCCTGATGCGCGCAGCGAGCGGCTTCGCGTGCTCAACGATTTCTGGGGAACGTGGGAAATCGCCGGCGTTGCGCTAGTGGACCTTAACGTTTGGCGCTGGATGTATGCGCATCCCGACGCAACTCCCTCACAGCTGCGCGAGGCCACGTTGACTATTGCGAGCGGTCTTTGGGATCGCTACTACGCACCGGTACTAGGCGGCAAAGGCTCGCCGCTACTTGCGATCTATTCGCACATGATCAACAGCTTCCTTTATTTGCCGAACTACCCGATTGGGCACTTGATTGCGTTTCAGCTTGAAGAAAAGCTGAAGGGGGAGTTGAGCGGCGCGGAATTCGAACGGGTGACGAAGCTCGGACACGTGCTGCCGGACATGTGGATGGAGCATGCGACCGGTCGCCCGGTGGCAGCAGAACCTTTGTTAGAAGCTGCCACAAAGGCGGCAGACGCTGAGGAGAAGGCGGGCAGAAAGCCGTAGAAGCCGCTTGGTGCGGGCGTGATTATGGGATACCCGCAGGGCTGTAACCGCTTTGGATGCAGATGATTACGGAAGTCGGCGCTGAGCAGAACAAAACGACCTTTGTCATGGCGCCAAAATAGTTTGTGTCAATGGCAGGCGCAATTGCGGAATGGGCGAATGGCGGACGAATAAAAATGAGATTCACCCACGCCATCTATTTTTGGGGTCCCTTGGACGATATAGGGCTTTAGTAATCTAATCCAGCGGTCTGGCAGAAGTTGCGCGATAAGGCGCAACATTGACTGAGCATTCTCCGTTGCCGTCTGCCAGGCGGCCCGCAAACGACAGGCCCACCTTGCCGACAATATCCTCCCAACTTTCTAGCTACACTTCCGCACTGTTGCTCCCGCCACTTTGCTTGCTAATCCTGGGTATCGTAGGATTTATGCTGCTAAAGAGGCGCCCTCGTATCGCCAAATATCTGTTTGGCACAATGCTTGCCTCTTTGTGGCTAATCTCAACGCCGGTAGTAGGGGAGTTTTTGCTGTCGCAGTTGGATCGCGAAGCGGAATTTGCCGAGCGCACTCAGGCAACAGACCTGCGTCGCGCAAAAGCCATTGTGCTCCTCGCAGCCGGTCGCTACCAACACTCAGCCGAGCTCCACGGCCCAGATCTGGATGCGCGATCACTGGAACGACTGCGGCATGCCGTAGTACTACACCGGCAGACCGGACTGCCACTGCTCGCTACTGGTGGCAGCGTGGAACCTGGCGAACCATCTCTTGCGACTTTAATTAAGAACGCGGCTGGCGAATTCTCGGTACAAATAAAATGGCTGGAAGACCAGGCTAGTACCACGCGCGAAAATGCATTGTTCAGCCACCGCATCCTAGCCAACGAGGGGATCAACACAATATTGTTGGTTACCCACGGTGCTCACATGCCGAGGGCGCGGCGGGCGTTTGAACGAGCAGGATTTGAAGTAATACTAGCTGCGACTGGGCTGCACCATCACACAAACCTTACGGTCGGCAGTTTCTTGCCGACCCC
>JAYVKG010000091.1:0-7121 GCA_043768625.1 Betaproteobacteria bacterium | reverse complement strand
GTTAAGGAAACGCGTCGATGTTTACGATGCATTCATCGAAGGTGCGAAAGGCGGTATCGAGACCTCGTTAAAAATCATTCCCTATCTGGTCGGCATGCTAGTGGCGATCAGCGTACTGCGCAACTCCGGCATCCTCGGCCTGGTCGTCAGCGGATTCACCTGGTTCTTTACGCAACTGGGCCTAAATACCGATTTCACCCCCGCCCTGCCGACGGCGCTGATGAAACCGATCAGCGGTTCGGGCTCAAGAGCGATGATGATCGATGCGATGCAGACCTACGGCGTGGATTCATTTGTGGGCCGGCTTGCGTGTATTTTTCAGGGGTCGGCAGACACCACTTTCTACATCGTGGCGTTGTATTTTGGCTCGGTCGGGATCAAGAAAACGCGCTACGCCATCACCTACGGATTGCTCGCCGATTTTGCCGGCGTGGTGGCGGCGATTTTTGTGGCGTATTTGTTTTTTCACTGACGCACATTCGCGCTTCATTGACACAGAAAAAACATGCAAAAAACCATCATCATCATCGCCACCGTATTGCTTACTCTCCTCAGCGGTTGCGCCTCTGGGCCTGTCCGCGAGCCGACGCGCGACGCCGTCACCGACACCAATCTCAACGGCACCTGGATCGTCAGCCGGGCCGAATTCGCTGGCAGGAGCCTACCCGTGCCGCCAGGCATTGAGCTGCAAATCAGCGGCAACCAGTATCGCATTGCTTCGGTGACCAATGCCGCGCTGCCCAATGATCGCGGCATCATCGTGCTCCTCGACAATGCGCTTGATACCCACGCGAATCGCATCGACATCGTCGGCGAAGACGGCCCCAACCAGGGCAAACGCTTCCCCGCCATCTATCGGCTCAATGCGCGAGAGCTCGAAATTTGCATCGACCTGGCCGAGCAAGCGCGACCGACAGAGTTTGTGAGTCGGGACGGGACGTTGTTGGTGCGGGTGAGCTACACCAGGAAGTAAATCTGCTGCCTGGCAGGTGTGCTAGCATTTGACCATCTACTTGGTCATTTGGAGAATATGATGGGTGCATTCAGCATTGCCGAAGCAAAGGCACAATTGAGCGCAATCGTCTCGATGGTCGAGAACGGCGAGTCGATAACGATCACCAAACGCGGCATTCCTGTGGTTAAAATCGTGCCGTTGAACGCGGTGCCCGTCAAGCCGAAAATGGACCTGGAAAAGCTGCGCGCGTTTCGCGCGACACTTACGCCGCTTAAGGTCTCCGGCGCGGACATGATTCGCCGTATGCGCGATGGCGAAATTGACGAATGATTTATCTCGATACCAATATTCTGGTTTCGCTGCGCATTGGGGACGGAAATACAGGTTCTGCCGAAGAATGGTATGCACGGCAGTCGGTTCCACTTGCGTTCAGCACATGGGGTCTCGCCGAGTTTTATGGACATCTCGGACTGCGCACTCGCAAGGAGGAAGTCACAACACGTGACGCGGCAAAGATAGTCGACCAGTTTGATGAAGTGATCGCCGCCAACCTTACGCTCCTTAAATCCAGCGATGCCGCCATTCTGCGCGCCGCCGCATGGCTACGCTCACCCAACTGCGCTCTGCAGGCCGCCGACGCGCTGCACCTCGCCATCGCCCTCGAAAACGAGGCCGCTGCCATCGCCACCTTCGATGTGCGCTTCGCAAAAGGCATCGAGAAACTGCGCATCGCCGGCCTGAAGGTGATCGCATTGCCAGCCACAGGCGATGACCTGCACCAAGTGCGACAAGCGCGTGCGAAATACAACGTCACCGAACGCGATATCACCAAGGCCGTGGCATCGGCCCGCAAGCGCAAGACCGCTGAGCGCAAAAGCGCGCCGCGTTTGACTGTGCGCGGCTAGTGCAACAGTCACTAATTGGGTCCTTCCCCCGGCCACGGGGGAACAACCACAAGGGTTGCGCCGGATTGGGATGGGGGCGATGCCTGCTCTGCCGACACCCCCATCCCAACTACCGAATACACCCAACTGAACCCCCATGAACGAAATAGTATCCCTCCGCAACCAACTCCGATCCTTCGCCGCCGAACGAGACTGGGATCAGTTCCACTCGCCCAAGAATCTGGCGTCCGCCCTCGCGGTAGAGGCCGCCGAGTTACTTGAAAATTTTCAGTGGCTCACAGAAGCCGAAAGCCAACAATTGCCGCTGGAAGCGCTAGCCGCAGTCCGTGCAGAAGTGGCCGACGTGTTGCTCTACCTGATCCGGATCAGCGACAAGCTGGGCATCGATCTCATCGCCGCCGCGAAGGCGAAGATTGTGTTGAATGCGGAGAAATATCCGGTAGACAAGGCGCGGGGTAGCAGCAAGAAATACACGGAGTTATAAACTTGCGGGCGGACGCTAATCGCATGATCGTCCGACCGAATCGTTATTGCATTAACTGCCAACAGCTTCTGCTTCCGGCCAGAGACTCGGAAACAAAAACCGAAGTGATGAAAGTGGTACGCCAAAAGCAACTGGCGACCGTGGCGACGTCTCGGTCAGCACACCGAAATGGAGCAAGCTTGTGAGTACTCTGCGACCGGTGCGGTCGCCAAGCCCTGTCATTTTGACGAAGGCCGAGCGTTCAATCGGACCTGTCATCGCGACGTAGTGCAGCGCTTCAAGTGCATCGAGCTTGACGACGGACTTCTCGCTTCCTACCTCCCATGGCCGCTCCTGCAGGCTAAGCAACATTAATTTCAGTCGGTCCTTTAGCGTGGCGAGGTCAAGCCGTTGACGCATGAAGCGCACCTGGTCTAAACAGATTTCGAGAAAATAGCTGGCGAATGCGACCAGCGCTTCTTGCGAAAGTGGACCACGCCCGTCCAGATCGTTCCGGCGCGGTGCGTCGGCATTACTGAGTTTGGCGTAATACTGATCCTGCGTGCGAGCAAGGCCGCGCATGGGCGACCACAACCCCTGCGTGAGCCCCATCGCGTGCAATACCAGATGTGTATGAAGCCGTGCGGCACGCCCATTGCCATCGATGAACGGATGGATCCAGGCAAGCCGATGATGCGAGCAAGCCGCACCGATCAACAGCGCTTCCGTGCCGGCCAGTTCTCGATAGCGGGCAGCCCAGCTCTGCATTAGTCTCTCAACGTCTCCCCCTGGCGGGGCGAGATGCTGGCCTGCCTTCACATCTTTCGTCCGGTATTCCCCCGGAACGATGCGCACGCCGTCGTCGGACACGCGGTCTGCGTCAGGTAATTGTCGAAACAGCAAGCCATGAATTTCGCAAACCATCATCGGCGAGAAAATTTCTCCCGGGGCAGACTTTGCGAGCGCCTGCTCAAGCTGCTCTTCGACTTCCATATGTGCAACGGCTATCCGCTGCCGTTTAGCGATTCCCGCATCCGCGCTGAAATCCTTTCGAATAGCGCGCTCAATTTCGGCGGGCTGAGTATGTTGCCCCTCGATCTTGTTTGTGTAATACGAGTTCATCGCGCGTAACCGTGGGCGAAGCGCGCGAACGATCGATTCCCCCGCCTGACCCCGCAGGGTGTGACACTCCCTGACAAGTTCAGCGGCCAGCTCTTGCAACGGCGCTAAAACGCGCGCCTCGGGAAACAGCGGCTGAAATTGGCTGATATCGGCCATTTTTGGACGGCTCCATGGACACAACAGTGGACAGTGTAAACTTAATATAAGTATTTGACAAATAAGTATATTAAATACTTTTCGACAAATAATGGACAGTTATCAGGACACTATTCCTGCGTGCCGGTAAGACCACGCATCGAATGCCTGACCAAACTTGGCCGCGACATCGAGATCGTCGTGAGACTCGGACCGCGTTCGCGGCGAGAGGGGAAGATTTCGGTTGCGGTTAGTTAGCCCGCGGCTACGCACCCACGCGTAAACATTGCCAGGAGGCGTATAGTAAGGAAGTAAGGAATCACGGAAAGACACCAATGCTCGCAAAACTGACCTCAAAGAACCAGTTGACCCTGCCAAAGGCCGTCGTCGAACAGGTGCGTGCGGACTATTACAGCGTACGGACGGAGGGCCAAAGTATCGTGCTCACGCCGGTCAAACTCGGCGGCCTGGAAGCGGTGCAGGAAAAACTCGCCAGGCTCGGCATCACGGAGAAGGACATCACCAGAGCGGTGACATGGGCGCGCAAACAAAAACGCACCGTTCGCGCTAAATAGCGTGGCGACGCGTTCCCCGGCGCGCCCGCTGCGGGTGGTGATCGACACCAACGTCTTGCTCTCCGCGCTGGTATTCAAGAGTGGCGCACTGGCCGCGATCAAACGTGCATGGCAGAACGGCGAATGTGTGCCGGTGGTGTCCCGCGCAACCGCCGAAGAACTGATCATCGCACTCCGCTATCCAAAATTCGCGCTCGACCTGCAACAGCAGAAAGAAGTACTGGTCGCGTATCTGCCGTACTGCGAAACCTTGCCTGCGCCAAAGACCCGCATGAAGTTGCCTCGCTGCCGGGATGTGGACGACCAATCATTTCTCTTGCTGGCGGCAGCCTGCAAGGCGGATGCGCTGGCCACGGGGGATAAGGATTTGCTGGCGTTACGCGGCGCTGCGTCTTGTGAGATCCTGACGCCGCGTGAATTCCTGATGCGTCTCGGAACAATCACCTAGCGATAGGCAGGAAATCGACGGGGGAAAAAGTGATCAAGTCCGACTTCCATGGCACCCGGTTAAACCTGGATACGCCGTCGTCCCAGCCCCCCATTCAAGCATTCGAGGGCAGGCTTCGGCTGGGACCCAGTACCGTCCAATTTCTCTAAAATACGAACGGACCAGAATGAAGGTGTGCCCTCATGTCTCCGGTGGAATAAAGAACTGTCGGAGTTTTCAGCAATTGCCGGGCATCAAACTCTAACAATGGTGGGCTTCACGGAGCACTTTTGGCCTGAACGGCGCGCCGGTGCTAGAGTTTCAGCGTTGGATCTTTCGCGAAACCTTAACCCCACCCCGTTCGTGCCAAGCAAGTTATTCGCGCGTGGATTGAAAGGCGGAATTGAGAGGCAGGGGCTTCGGCTTGCGATGCGAAATCGCGTAGCCTCGATGAAGCGCAGCGCAATCGAGGTCGGTCGTCGTCATCTTGGCATCTCCCCGGAATACGCTACTCTCCTTCCGGGCTACCCCAAATCAGGAAATTGATTCACCCGGCCGAAATCGGCTGGCTCATCAACCGATTACGGGATCGCGCAACCGTGTTAATCGATTTACCAACGCTCCATATTTCTCCAGACCTGGCTGACAATTTTCTTTTCTCGATGGCAGAGGCCAGTGCCGCGAGCCACTTGGTGACTGGGGACAAGAGCGGTGTCCTGGCGTTTCGCAAGCATCTTTCCACTCGCATAGTCACTGCGCGGCAGATGGTCGATTTTCTAAGAATTTAACCCCGAACCACCGCCTCAAAAAATTCCGTCGTCCCAGTGCAGACTGGGACCCAGCCCACCCAACACTTGATCAGTTACCATTCCCCACGCGCTACCGCGTCAAACATCGCCAAACCGTATCAATCTCCATGACCGACCTCGAATCCCTCCGCAACCAACTCCGCACCTTCGCAGCAGACCGCGACTGGGACCAGTTCCACTCCCCCAAAAACCTGGCCGCCGCCCTCACTGTGGAAGCGGCCGAACTGCTCGAACATTTTCAGTGGCTCACCGAAGCCCAAAGCCAGCAACTGCCACCCGAAGCGCTCAATGAAGTACGCAACGAAGTGGCCGACGTGCTGCTCTACCTGATCCGGATAAGCGACAAGCTGGGCATTGATCTCCTCGCTGCCGCGAATGCGAAGATTATTTTGAATGCGGAGAAATATCCGGTCGATAAGGCGCGGGGGAGCAGCAAGAAATACACGGAGCTGTAGCGGCGCGGAGGGACCGCTGAATTCGACAACCGGGTGGGGAGGATGCTATTGCGGGTGGTGTGTGGCGGGGAATAAATGATATGGAACAACGGAACGCAGGTAAACCGGAAACCTACCTTCGTTAGTAGGGACTCCACGGCAGCGATGCGGTACGATGGTGCGGCAAGCATGTAGCACGGCAGATTCAATCTTTAACTGCAACACCAGCCAAGATTGTTGCATAGACCTCGTTTGGCGTACGCCAACCGAGGATTTCTCTGGGGCGGTCGTTAATACGTTCAGCGATTTCATCGAGCTCGGCTTGCGAAAACCTGTCCAAGTCTGCGCTGCGCGGCAAATACTGTCTTGCGATACCGTTCGCATGTTCGATCGCCCCCTTTTGCCACGGGCTGTGTGCATCCGCAAAGTACACCGTGATCTGTAATTCTTTGGTCAACAGCGCATGCTGGGCCATCTCGCTGCCCTGGTCGTAGGTCAGGGTTTTGCGCAGCGCACAGGGTACCGATCCCAATGCACGCGCGAACGCTTCCCGCACGGTTGCCGCTTGCTTGTCCGGTGTGCGCGCGAGCACGAGTTTGCGGCTGACCCGCTCCAGCATCGTGCCCACCTGACTATGGCTGCCTCGTCCGATGATCAGATCACCCTCCCAATGCCCCGGCAGAAGCCGCGCGTCCACCTCCGGGCTGCGCTCATGAATTGATATCCCGCCAACGATGCGCACCTTGGCAGGCTCGCTGCCTTTGGCTTGACGGGAGCGCCGCTTCTCGTGCCCCTGATGCAAGCCCGCAGCCACCAGCGCCGCTTTCAACTGGTTGCGTGGCAGGATATAGACAGCGTCATAGATCGTCATGGCGGAAAGATGCCAGTTTGCGTCGTTCGGATAATCTTGCTTCAGTCGGCACGCGATGGCCTTAGGTGACCACCCCGTCAGTAACTGTGTCCGAACATGGTCGCTTAACGCGCACGCGCCTGCCGATGCGGCTAAATCCAGTCTTCGTTTGCGCCCGCAGAGACGCTTGGCGATGACGGCTTGTTGCTGCGCCCAGTATCCCCGATATAGCGGCTGCTCGCCCTCTTTATCTGCCGGAACTTGATGACGCAATTTCTCCCGGCTAATCGTGCTCGCGGGTCGTTTCAGCTGCTTGCTGATGGCTCGAAAACTGAGTCCTTGCGCCAATCCATTACTGATCTGCTCGCGTTCCCTTGCATTCAAATGCAAACCACAAATACCGCTTTCCATTGCTTCATTCATTTCAACACCTCCAATTAGTCATA
>JAYVKG010000090.1:0-2561 GCA_043768625.1 Betaproteobacteria bacterium | reverse complement strand
GACGCGCTGGCAGCAGCGGTCGGCGCGTCCACCCGGGTGTGGTTGAAAGAGGAATTGTTCCAGCGCACCGGCAGCTTCAAACCGCGCGGCGCTCTATCGGTGATGCTCGACCTGGATGCGGCGGCTCTTGCCAGAGGCGTTACTGGCGTATCGGCGGGCAATCACGCCATCTCACTCGGCTACTGCGCACGCATGCTTGGCACCACCGCAAAAGTGGTGATGCCGAAGAACGCAAATCCATTTCGGGTGGAGCTCTGCCGCGCACTTGGCGCCACCGTCGAACTGGTTGACAACGTTCACCAAGCCTTCACCCGCGTCCATGAAATTGAAGTCACAGAAGGTCGCACGTTCGTACACCCATATGAAGGTCCAAAAACAGCACTTGGCACCGCATCGGTAGGCGTTGAATTCATCGATCAGATGCACGCGGCAGATTCCGTGCTTGATGCCGTGATTGTCGCCGCTGGTGGCGGCGGGCTCAGCGCAGGCGTTGCGTGCGCGGTGAAGCAAATGAGTCCGGCCACTGCGGTGTACGCTGTGGAGCCAGAGGGCGCTGATACGCTTAGCCGCAGCTTCAAGGCCGGCACGCCGCAGGCGATCGACGCGGTGCGGACCATCGCCGACTCGCTCGGCGCACCGCGGTGTGAACCGTATTCGTTTGCACTCAATCGCCGCTTTGTCGATGAAGTGGTGCTGGTCAACGACGACCAGATTCGCGACGCGATGCGATTGCTATTCCACGCGGCCAAACTCGTGGTCGAACCGGCGGGTGCCGCCGCCCTTGCCGCGCTGATGTACCCACTACGCTTGCGGCTCAAGGGAAAGTGCGTGGGGATAATTGTTTGCGGCGCAAACATCGATGCAACCACGTTTGCAAAGCAGGTATTGCAATGACGGTCGGACAAAGCCAAGGTCCGCAACGCGCCAGCAATCGTCCAGCCGTGATAGCGCAACGGGTTCGGCGCTACTGTCGCAACAAGCCGGCTGGCAAGACCCGCTGGTGGCCGTTACCGCCAATATGCCGGTCTGCTCTGTAGCTATGCAGATTTGGCCCGCTCCAGCACCAGCAGTACCGAACGGCGGCTGGACAGCATCAACCTAACGCGGTCGCCTCTTTTCGAACTTCCTCACGTCGCCAACACGAAATCGGCGCAGTGTGGCGGTAGCTTTGGGGCCGCTGTCGCCGCCGTCGGCCACTTCCCGTTGGCAGAGGTCGCATCGATATGCGTGAGGCCGACGGTGGCAACGGTGCAGGCGAACTCGTATTGAACTACACAGGTGGACACGGCATTGCGTAATTGAGTAATAGTGCTTGCGTCTTTTATGACGGAAGCTTGTGCCGTCACACACTTTATACTTGGGCTCCGGCGCAAGCAGACGGCGGTCGAACATCAATAAAATTTCCGCGGAGAAATCAACATGAAGTGTCTTCATCTATTGGTCGCAGCAGGCTTGTTCATCGTTGCCAGCGCGTGCGCTGCGCACAGCCCGAACGACCCCCCGCATCAGCTTTTCGCACTTGGCGATCTGAAGCTTGATAGCGGCGAATCGATCCGCGACTTTTCCATTTCGTATGTGACCCACGGCACGCTGAACGCCAGCAAAAGCAACGCCATCCTCATGGTCACCGCCATCGGGGGCAATCATCACCGAATTGATTATTTGATTGGCGCGAGCAGGGCTTTGGACCCGGCGAAATATTTCATCATCTGCACCGATGCCATCGGCAATGGACTCAGCACCTCGCCGTCGAACAGCAAGCTGCAGCCGCGCATGCAGTTCCCAAAATTCAACATGCGCGACATGGTGAATTCGCAGCAACGACTGGTGCAGGAAAAATTCGGCATAACTAAACTTGTGACCGTGATCGGCGCATCGATGGGCGGCATGCAGGCACTGCAGTGGGCGGTGAGCTACCCCGACTTGGTGACGAGCATCGTTCCCATCATTCCGCTTGGCCGCACCCCCGCATGGAGCACCGGCGTTTTGGAAATGCTGCGCCAGAGCATCATGTCTGACCCACGCTGGAAAGGCGGCAATTACGCAGCCAACGAATCACCGGAGGCCGGCATGCGGTTATGGGCAGGCTGGCTTTCCGGCGTGATCGTACGCACGCCGGGCTACCAGGAGGAGTTGATGCCCAATGGCGCAGACGCACTCGCCTACCTCAAGGGTGTGCAGGATGCCGGCTGGAAACGGATGGACGCCACCGACTGGGTTTATCAGAGCTGGGCTTACGACCAGCACAACCTTGGCACCACACCCGGTTTCAATGGCGACTATCACAAGGCATTGAAATCGATTAAAGCGAAAACCCTTATCCTCGCCGGCACGGGGGATTTGCTCAATCCGGAATTTGAAGCGAAAGAAGTGGCGCAGTACCTCGGCGAGGTCCGCTATGTTTCGATTAATTCGCAGCGACCAATGGGCCATCTTTCAGGCGCTGGCGCCAGTGCGCCCGAGAATGAAATGCAAAACCGGGAAGTGAGTGCATTTCTTGACGGTGTGTCGGAGATAACGAAGCGATTGCAGTAGTCGACGCTTTGCAAGGCTCAGGCGAC
>JAYVKG010000089.1:0-2946 GCA_043768625.1 Betaproteobacteria bacterium | reverse complement strand
GCACTGGCCAACTGCGAGAAGGCATGGGCAATGCTGATCGGCAAGCCGAGGAGCAACCCAAACCAGAATACGCGCCACCAAAACAATCGATAGCGCGCGGGATAGCGCAGCCATTTGAGTTGCGCCGCAATCGCGCCCGTCAGGAAAAACAACATTACTTGCGGCAACACCAGCACATACGTCGCCGTAATGGTGAAAAAATCTTCCATGCGCTGGGCGGTGGCATCGACATAGCCGGACTCGGTGTAGATTGCAAAAACACGTTCACTTTCCTGCTGTGTGATCGCCCGTTGCGCGTCAGATACATCGCCGCTGAACAAAGCGCCGCCAATGAATGCAACGGCAGCGCCGGTAAAGACGGTGATTGCCAGCCAGAATTTGGCCGCGATGAGCAATGCGCGCGGACCTTTGCGGATATGCCGCCGCAATATGAGCCCGGCGATCGCGTAGCGTGCCAGGATGTCGCCGAACCACAGGAACGCGCCGTGGGCAACGCCCATCAGCAACATAAAATTCATGCGCCGCGTGAAGCGCAGATGGACGTTTTCGCCTTGAACGGCCCATCGCCGCGTCTGAATGGCAAATCCGTAGCCAAAGCAAAAACAGAATATCGGATAGAACTTGTATTCAAGAAGTAGCGCGGTGAGGAACAGCGATACTTGATCTGCAACGCTGCTGTGCTCATCAAGTATGCCGAGCGAGGGACTGCCGATACCCCACACAAAGCTTTGAATGTTGACTGCCAGGATGCCGAATAGCGCTAGGCCGCGCAGGGTGTCGATCAGGTCGTCGCGCGGCATGGCGGGGGTGTTTGACGGGCTAAGCAAACAGCGACGATTGCTTGTTACTTCTCAGCAGCTTTACCGTCATCCATGCGCCGACCATACTCAAACCTGTAAAAAAAATGAGTGACCATAGCGGTACGCTTAGTCCAATAATCGGCGGGAATTTGTCTGCACAACCACCGTATGCCGCGAGAAATTCCGGCCACCAGTTTCTCATTGGCAAGCCATAGACGAATTCACCGACCGGATCAGTCAGGCAACTCGCCATCGAGTCTCCCTTGCTGACCTGCCAAATGGCGAGTGCCGCTCCGCTCGCCGCAAATGCCATGAGCAAACCCGCAGCCAGCAGGGCACCAAGTCGCTTTGGGCCAACTGCCGCCGCGCCCAGGGTAACTACTGCGATCGCCAAATAAACGTAGCGCTGCAATATACATAAAGGGCAGGGCTGCTGCTGGCCCGGACCATATTGCAAATAATAGGCAGCAGTCAACAGCGCCACGCAGACCGCGCCCGCTGTGACAAAAATCCATCGTGCGCAGGTTTGCGACAGCATAGTGCTAATAGCCATTGCCAATGGAGATCAAACCAGCACCCTTAGTTCCCGCAGCATGACGGAAAGCATAGCCAGATCGCTTTCACGCGCCAATTTCAAATCCGCCATCACTTCGTTCATCCGCGCGAGTGCCTTGTGGTGGTGCTTTTCCCAGGTTTCAATCAATGCGCCTGCCTCATTCAGGTCGGGGGAAAACTTCAGTACACCCGCGGCAAGTTGCCGCTGCAAATTGGCCAGGTCATCGCGCATTGCCGCTCGCGCCATTGCCTGCCAGTGTGATTCGTAGGGTAGCTTGCTGACCTGACCGGACAGCCAGCGCAATCCCAACCTGCCAACCAGAGAAAAGTATACTGCGGCCGCAAGTGGCACCTCGCGTTTGAACTCAGCCGAAATCTCGACAATATCGAGCACCGAATACATCGCGTCCAGTCGCGCCGCCACGCTGGCCAGATCGATTGGCACACTCTGGGCGGCAAGTTTTATTTCGGTGTCCTGCAAGGCACGCAAATCATCGCTAGACAAAAATTCCGGAAGCCGGTCGGCAACGGTAGCGATGCCCGGTGCAAAAAATGCCAGCACCTTGGCGATCGGCATGCGATCCGTGCGCCGCCGCAGAAACCACAGCGTGCCGCGCAACACCAGGCGACCGGCGTCGATCAACATGTCATTCTGGACTGCAGCAGGTACCGCGCCGTCGAGCGAATCAATCCGATTCCACAAATCGCCCACCAGAAAAATATCGCGGGTCAGAATGAAACACCGTACGACTTCGGGTGCAGTCGCGCCGGTTTCTTCACGCATGCGATTCACAAATACGCTGCCGGTGCGGTTAATAGTGGTGTTGGCAATTACGGTTGCGATGATTTCGCGCTTTAGCGGGTGTTTCTGCATCACCCCGGTAAATTTCTGCTGCAAAGCGGTAGGAAAATAAGCGATGAGCGCGTCGGCGACATAATTGTCATCGATCAGATCCGATTGCAATAGTTCGTCAAACAGTTCCATTTTGCTGTATGCCAGCAATATTGCGCGTTCAGGTGAAGTCAATCCTTGTTTCCGCGTCTTGCGCTCAATCATCTCATCGTCGCTCGGCAAGAATTCCACCGCGCGATTGAGCCGGCCGGTTTTTTCGAGATGCCGGATGAAACGCGCCTGTGCGTCGATCAATTTTTCGCCGCGCACCCCAGAGATGGAAAGGGTTTGTGTCTGGAAATAATTGTCTTTCAATACCAGTTGACCGACCTCGTCAGTCATTCCCGCCAGGAAGGCACTGCGATCTTTTTCGTCCAGCTTGCCCGCTTCAATAATCGCCCCGACGAGAATCTTGATATTGACCTCATGATCCGAACAATCGACTCCCGCCGAATTGTCGATCGCGTCGGTGTTGATGCGTCCGCCAAGCCGCGCGTACTCGATGCGCCCGAGCTGTGTGAGACCAAGATTGCCGCCCTCGGCTACCACTTTGCAGCGCAACTCGTTGCCGTTGATGCGCAGCGCGTCGGTGGCGCGGTCGCCCACTTCGGCGTTTGATTGCGTACTCGCCTTGACATAGGTGCCAATGCCGCCGTTATAAAACAAGTCGACGGGCGCCTTAAGGATCGCCCGCATCAG
>JAYVKG010000088.1:0-6073 GCA_043768625.1 Betaproteobacteria bacterium | reverse complement strand
CTCGCGCCGTCGACCGACTGCGACAACCAATCAATGGTGTTTTTTAAAAGCGGCGTAATCGACGCATTGTATTCGGGACTGGCGATGAGCAAGCCACCGGCCTGCATCATCTGCTGGCGCAGACGCAACATGTTTTGCGGAACCCCGTTGGCTTGATGCCAGTCGGCGTCATAGATTGGCATCGGATAATCGGCGAGATCGACCAGCGTCACCTCGCCTCCAGCGTCGCGCGCGCCGCGCACGGCAACATTGAGTACCTGTCGATTCCAGGATCCTTTGCGAAGGCTGCCGGCAAACGCCAGAATTTTTGCATTTGTCATGACATTTCCGTTTCTATTCGTCAACGAGAGCTGCGGAGACAGACGGCCGGGTCTCGTCAAGCGCCCCCATGCGTCCGCTCAGGTAGGCTTTTTCGGCAGTGCGGACTTGCTCTACCGAATTCATGACAAACGGCCCGTGGAATACCAGTGGACCTTCTGCCGGGGCGCCGCCCAGCAACATCATATGGGCAAGTGCCATTCCGTCATTGCGCAACGAGATTGGTTGAGGCCCACCGCTGGTATTTTTCGTGATAACACCCAGCCGGCCGGCGCGCAGATTAAAATTATTTTTGCCTACCGCAACTTCACCGACCATCACGTAAACACCCGCCTCCATGCCGACCGGAACCTCGCCGCACCATTGGGCACCAGGTTGCAGCGCAACGTGCCACAAGAATAACGGCATCAGCACCTCCGCTGGTCCGCGCAGGCCGTTGCTTTCGCCGGCAATTACGCGGACCGTCCCGCCATCCTTCTCTATTGCGGGCACCTGCTTTGCGGGCAGTCGCTGGTAGCGCGGTGCGGTCGTTTTCAGCGCGCGCGGCAAGCTGGTCCACAATTGAATGCCATGCAAACTGAACGTCGCGTCGCCCTGGTCGCCAAACGGCCGTTCGGCATGAACAATACCGCGTCCGGCAGTCATCCACTGCGCGCCGCCGGCTTCTACCCGACCCTGGTTTCCGGCCGAGTCGCGGTGCGCCATTCCGCCCTCGAGCAGATAGGTCACGGTTTCAATGCCGGCATGCGGATGTGCAGGCACACCCCGGCCACGCGGGTCGGTGGGCAGTGGACCAAAATGATCGAGAAAAACCCACGGCCCAAGCGATTTCTGTTCGCCTGTGGGCAACGCGCGACGCACCTTGAGGTCGTCACCAACATTGGCCCATTGCGACTGGATCACGCGATCGAACGGCTGGGTGGAGAGGGTGGTATTCATTTAATTTTTATGCGCTCCTGATACCGGAAGGTCAAATACCAGCACTTCGGCATGGTTGCCCTTTTCAATATTCACGGTGGCTATGTCAGTCAACTTCGCTGCGTCCCCGGCCATCAGCGATTGACCGTTGACCACAACGCTGCCAACCGCAACGTGCACATAACATAACCGTCCATTTGCAAATGTCAGGCTGGCGGTCTCCTCAGCGTCAAATAACCCTGCATAGATGGCCGCGTCCTGATGGATCACCACGGAATTCTCGCGGCCGTCGGGCGACGCGATCAGCCTCAGCCGGCCGCGCTTGGCAGCAGCACTGAAATGCTTTTCTTCATACGACGGCGCGATGCCGGTGACACTGGGGGTAATCCAGATTTGCAGAAAATGCGTAGCTCCAACTTTGGAATGATTGAATTCGCTGTGGGTGACGCCAGTGCCTGCGCTCATGCGCTGCACGTCTCCAGGCTTGATTGCCGAACCATTGCCCATGCTGTCTTCATGCGCCAGCGCCCCTTCGAGCACATAGCTGATGATTTCCATGTCCCGATGGCCGTGTTTGCCAAAACCCATCCCCGCATTGATCCGGTCTTCGTTGATCACCCTCAGCGGCCCGAAGCCCATATGCCTCACGTCGGCGTAGTCGGCGAATGAAAAACTGTGATGGCTTTTTAACCAGCCATGATCCGCGTATCCCCGCTCCGCGCTCTTTCTAAGTTCCATCATGTTGGTTTCCTCTATTCCCGCCGCGCGTGTCAATCAGTGTTAATTGGGTGAACGGTGCAAAATTTCAAGTCCGTTAAATATTGGTCGGTCGCGATTGCAGGATTAAACTCAATATAACCATGAATCGCGCGCAACGGAATGGGTCCATAAATGTGCGGGAAAAACCCCGTACCTGTAAGGTTTTCTCGTACCAGGGTTTCGCCCAGCACGGACTCGCCGATTTCCAGCAATATCAAACCAGTGATGCCTGCAAAATGTTTTTGCGCGGTTCGACCGATTTGATGCCGCTCTGAGCAGTGGATAAAGCCTTCGGCCGCCAGATCGGCACTGACAAAAACGCCTGCGTGTTGCGCCCGATGCCAGTCGGCTGGTTCGGCGAGTCGGTAGATCACAGCGCGCACCTTAACAAGTTCAGGCCAATATTATGAGCTACGTTGGACGCTTCGCTCCCTCGCCCACCGGACCGCTTCACTTTGGCTCGCTGATCGCCGCGCTGGCAAGCTACCTCGATGCCAGGGCGCACGACGGAAAATGGCTGGTGCGCATTGAGGACGTTGATGAGACCCGATGCAATCCAATGCATATCGCAGAAATTTTGCATACCCTGCAGGTTTTCGGACTGCAGTGGGATGGCCACGTTGAAATCCAGTCGGGCCGAAAGGCGGATTACGGCACGGTACTTCAAACCCTGCGTTCTTGCGGCCTGGTGTATGGGTGCGCGTGCAGCCGCCAGGAAATCGCCGATTCCGCGATCATTGGCCCCGACGGGCCGGTGTATCCGGGTACTTGTCGTCGACTGGCCCTTGCCGAATCCGGCAATGCGGTGCGGGTAGTGACGACAGACGATGTAATTTCTTTTACCGACGCGTTGCAGGGTGCGTTTTCGCAGCGGCTCAATACCCAGACCGGTGACTTTGTGGTGAAGCGCAGAGACGGATTGTTCGCCTACCAGTTAGCCGTCGTCGTCGATGACGCCGCGCAGGGCGTCACCCATGTGGTTCGCGGTGCGGACCTGCTCGACTCCACCGCGCGGCAAATTTATTTGCAGCGTTTGTTGGGCTATACGACGCCGCAATATCTGCACATCCCGATTGCAGTCGACGCGCTGGGCAAAAAACTATCCAAACAAACGCTGGCCGCCGGCGTTTTTGCTGCAACCGATGCGCCACAAGCATTACTGCGGTCAGCGTTACAGTTTTTGGGCCAATCGGCTGCGCAGTTCGAGCCATCGCAGTCGATTGCCGCGCTGCTGACGCGCGCCGCCAGTCACTGGGACCGCAGTGCGATTCCACGTGCTCGCACGAGGTTGTCAGGGGCTTGACAGGCGGCGCCGCTTCTTGCGCCTCGCCGATCCACTGTATTCGCCTGCATTTCGTCGGCGTGCACTCCCGCCGATAATTCGGATTTCGCATTTCGTCACATCCAAATGGCACTCCGTCCAGCAAACGCGCATCTTGAGCCTGTCGAACGGAACTTTCAGCAAAGGCTGCCATGTTATTCAAATACCGAACTGCGACCCAGGCTGCAGCACTCGTACACAAGCGGCAAGGCTGGGTAAAAATAACGCTCGCCACCGTCTTTGTCGCGGTGGTAGCGGCGTCACTGATCGCCTGGCGGGTAAGCCTGGCCAAGAAAGAAGAGGCGAAACCTGCCGAGGTGACGCTCGAATTTTCCCCCGCCGATATCGCGGTCGTCGAGCGGCGGGCGTTGATACGCACACTGCCGTTTTCCGGCTCGCTGTCACCGGTGTTGCAATCTACGGTCAAGTCGAAAGTATCCGGCGAACTGACCAAGGTGCTGGTACGGGAAGGTGAGCGCGTAATCAGGGGCCAGACCTTGGGCTTGATCGACACGTCCGATTTGAACGCCAGACTCGATGCGCAGGTCGCGGTTCTCGACGAAGCGCAAGCCAGATGGTCGATCGCCGACAAGAATCGTGATGGCAATCTTAAATTACTCAAACAGAATTTCATTTCGCAAAATGCTTTTGACACCACCAACAGCGCCCTTGACGCAACTGCTGCTGCGGTGCGGTCGGCCGAGGCACAGGTACGACTGGCGCGTAACGCGCAGCAGGATGCGGTAATCCGCGCGCCGATCAGCGGCATCCTCGCCCGGCGCATGGTGAACGGTGGCGAGAAAGTCGGCCCCGACAGCCCATTGTTCACGGTGGTTGATTTGGCAGGCATGGAGATTGAAGCACCCGCGGCAGCGGCCGAAATTCCCAGCGTAAAGGTGGGGCAGGTTGCGAGTTTCAAGGTAGATGGCTTTGGAGACCGCGTTTTTGCGGGTCGGGTCGAACGCATTAATCCCGTTACCGGTCAGGGATCGCGCTCCATCACCCTGTACTTGTCTGTCGCCAATCGCGACGGTGAACTCAAAGGCGGGATGTTCGCCAAGGGGATGTTGATTCTCGACAAGGCCCAGCCTTCAGCCGTCGTGCCGATCACCGCCGTGCGTAACGACGCCGGCCAGTCTTACGTATTCACGATCGAGGGCGGCAAAATAGCCAAGCGCAACGTTTTGCTGGGCATGAGCGAACCATCGTCGGGACTGGTGGAAATAGCAAGCGGCATCGAAGCCGGCGCGCAGGTCGTCAGCGTGCGCATGGTCGGATTGAAACCAGGGGCGTCGGCGGTAGTGAAACCGCCAGCGGCACCTGTCGACGCGACCGCCCCTGCCACTGCGGGATAGGAGCGCGAGCCATGTGGATCACCAAAACCAGCATCAATCAACCGGTCTTTGCCACCATGGTCATGGTGGCGCTGCTGGTACTCGGCATCTTTTCTTACAACCGACTGCCGGTCGAACAAATGCCAGAGGTCAGCAATCCGCTGGTCTTTGTTTCGGTTGCTTACCCCGGTGCGTCACCAGAGCAGGTTGAAAACGATCTCATCAAACCGATTGAGAATGTGCTGAACACGGTGAACGGTGTAAAGAAAATATACGCCACCACCCGCGAAGGTACGGGTTTTTTGCAAGCTGAATTCCGCCTGAGCACCGATATGGCCGCCGCGACCCAGGAAGTACGCGACAAAGTCGCCCAGTTGCGTCCCGGGTTTCCACGTGAAGCGAAAGACCCCTTGGTTAGTCGCGCCGACTGGCAGGATCAGCAGCCGGTGGTAAATCTTGCGATCGTGTCGCAAAAACATAGCCCACGGGAGTTATCCACCATCGCCGATCAGCTAATCGTCAAGCGCCTGCAGAACGCACCTGGTGTCGGTCACGTGAGGACCAGCGGCAGCGTGGTACGACAGGTGCTCATTTACCTCAATCCTGCCCAGTTACAGGCCTATGGCGTCGGTGTGGACAACGTAATCGCTGCGATCCAGGCGACCAATCAGGACTTCCCGTCGGGCACCATCACCAGCGGCGCAACCGAACAATTGGTGAGGGTTGAGGGCAAGATCAAGGACCCAAAGGGGTTTGAAAAAATTATCGTCGCCCGACAAGGCAACGCGCCAGTTTATCTGCATCAGGTCGCCCAAATCGTCGATGGCGAAGAGGAAGCGACGTCGATTGCGCGCATCAACGGCAAGCGCTCCATCGGCGTCGGCGTTTTCAAGGTGCAGGACGCCAACATTATCGAAACCGGCGACGGCATTCGCGCCGCAATTGACGATCTCAAGAAACGTCTGCCGGACGGGGTGGAAATCCAGACAATTTATTCGACGGCCGACGGCATCAGAAGCTCTCTGGCCAACGTAAAAGAAACGATTGTTGAAGGCGCAATCCTCACGGTGATCATCGTCTTTCTGTTTTTGCATTCATGGCGCAGCACGGTCATCACCGGGCTCACCTTGCCGATTGCGGTCATCTCCACCTTTATAGCGTTACATGTTTTTCATTTCACACTGAATTTTCTCACCCTGATGGCACTCAGCCTCTGCATCGGACTGCTGATCGACGACGCCATCGTGGTGCGTGAAAATATTGTGCGGCACCTGGGCATGGGCAAGGATCATTCCAGGGCGGCAAAAGAAGGCACCGACGAAATTGGCCTGGCGGTGATGGCAACCACTTTTGCCATCATCGCGGTATTTGTGCCAATTGCGTTCATGAGCGGCATCGTCGGCCGCTATTTCCTGCAGTTCGG
>JAYVKG010000087.1:0-2098 GCA_043768625.1 Betaproteobacteria bacterium | reverse complement strand
AGCGCTTCGACACCAGTTTTTATCTGCTCAGCTGGGGTACAGCGACATCGGATGCGCTTTCCACCCTGCAAGTTCTGCTGCGCACCAATAACGGCGATGGCAGCGGCAATGGTGACAGCAACTACGGTCGCTATTCGAATCCGAAATTCGACCAGCTGGTCGATGCGTTCAAGGTTGAGCCCGACATGAAAAAACGCGATGCCATGATTCGCGAGGCCCTGCTAATCCTCAATACCGAAATACCGGTGTTGCCGTTGCATCAGGCGGTGATCCCGTGGGCGATGCGCAAAAACGTCACCGCAGTGTTTCCTCCCAATAGCGTGCCCTATTTTTTTCGGTTCAATATTAATTGAGCGTGTACCAACATTAACGCGCGCGGATCGCCATTGGGCGGGCGGTTTGAGGCACTTTGGCTCTGAGAAGCGCGCTGCTGCCGGTGTTTCAATTTCTTTTCATGCCGGCTGGCAGTTATTTCCGCCGTACTGAAAAACGCCCAAGCTGCGGCTTTCTGCCCGTCAAAATTTGCCTGCGCTTAATCCCTTAGCCATCTCGCCCATTGTGCCCGCCGCTGATTTGAAAGCGTAAAAAAGCTATACTCGGTCACAGCCCGTCGAGGCGACTCGATGGGCAAAATTTATTTGTGTGCTGGCGTTTTAAATTCTTCTGCCGCTGCTGCCTGGTTAACGCCCGACGGTAGCCATGTGCAGTTCTTGATCGACCGCTGGGACCCCATGAACCGATTCATTGCGTTTCCACTATGCACTGCGATGGCGTTGTGTTGCGCCCTGTTTGTCGGCACCGCGTCAGCACGCACGCTGCGCTACGCGAGTCAGGATGACCCGCAAACGCTGGACCCGCATTCCTCCAACCTGCAGGCGACCAATCGCGTGCTTTCGCAAGTCTATGAAAGCCTCGTCATGCGTGACAGGAATTTCAAACTTACCCCGGCGCTGGCATTGTCCTGGCGTCAGCCGGATGCAAAAACCTGGCGATTCAAACTGCGACCAAACGTGAAATTTCACGGTGGCGAAGCGTTCACCGCTGACGACGTGGTTTTTTCAATCGAACGCGCGTTGAGTCCGTTGTCGCAGCTGAAGTCTTCGGTTCAGGGTGTGGCGAGCGCCACCGCCATTGACGGGTTGACGGTTGACCTGATCATGAAAGAGCCAAACCCGGTATTGCTTAATCACCTGTTTAATTTCCGCATCATGTCCAAGGAATGGGCGGTCAAAAATAAGTCGACGATGCCGCAAAACTACAAGGACCGCGAAGATACTTACGCCTCCCGCGTTGCAAATGGCACCGGGCCGTTCAGGGTGACGTCGCGCCAGCCCGACATCAAGACCGTGCTGGTAGCCAATGAAAATTGGTGGAACAAGAATAGCGATGAAAAAGGCAATCTCACCCAGGTCGATTTGTTGCCGGTGAAATCCAATGCCACCCGCGCTGCTGCGTTGTTGTCCGGCGAAGTCGACTTCGTACTCGACCCGCCGCCACAGGATATCGCCCGCCTCAAGCAAAATCCGAATGTGAAAGTGTTGGAGGGTCGTGAAGCGCGCGTGCAGTATCTGGCGTTTGACTTGTCGCGTGACCAGCTGCTCTACAGCGATGTGAAGGGCAAAAACCCGCTCAAGGATGTGCGTGTGCGTCAGGCTATTTCCCACGCCATCGACATCGAGGCAATTCGCGAAAAAGTCATGCGGGGCCTGTCGGTGCCGATTGGCACAATGGTAACCAAAGAGGTGCGCGGCTACAGCAAAGACGCCGACAGACGGCTCGCATTCGATCGCGGGAAAGCCAAGGCCCTGCTGGTCGACGCGGGATACCCGAATGGTTTTGCCATCACCCTTGACTGTGGCAACATCCAGCCCGCCGCCGATATTTGCCAGGCGATTCCGCCGATGCTTGCGCAAATCGGCATCCAGGTCACGCCCAACATCGTGCCGCAGGCCACTTATTTTCCCAAGCTTCAAAAGTTTGACACCAGCATGTATCTGCTGAGCTGGGGTACGCCGACCTTTGATTCCCTGTATACCCTGCAGGCGGTGCTGCATAGCAACGGCGGTGACGCTTCCGGCAACGGCGACTCCAACTACGG
>JAYVKG010000086.1:0-4611 GCA_043768625.1 Betaproteobacteria bacterium | reverse complement strand
GTAAGCCACGGCGAGGCGTAAAAAGCGAGTTGCGTGGCGATCACTAGCGCCCAGCGCCATTTTGAAAACCATCCACTGACGGCGCGCGGATAAATTTTTTGGCGTACTTCATACAGCGTCTGTTCCTGATCGGAATCAGGAACAGCGATGATCGGAACGACCTTGCTGCAAGGGGTGATCAACGGTTTACTTTGCCGGAGGTGCTGCGACAGTCGGTGCAGCGCCAGGCGTCGCAGCAGGTGCGGGCATGCCACCGCCCAAACTGTAGACGTACGCTGCAAGCAAATGCACCTTCGCTTCACCAAGACGGTCTTTTTGTGCGGGCATCATGTTGTTGCGTCCACCACGAATGCCTTCAGAAATGGTTTCCTCCGAGCTTCCATATAACCAAACTGCGTCCGTAAGATTGGGGGCACCCATAACGTGATTGCCTTTGGCTTCTGCACCGTGGCAGGCTGCGCAGACGGCGAACTTTGCCTTGCCGGCCTCGGCCAATTTGGCGTCGTGCTGCAGGTTCGATAGCGAGCGCACGTAGTTGGCCAGTTCCTTGATGCCGGGCTCGCCCCCGACTGCTGCGCCTAGCGCGGGCATGACGCCGTTGCGACCGTTCAGGATAGTGGTCTCGATGGAGACTGCGTCACCGCCATAGAGCCAGTCTTTGTCGCGCAAATTCGGGAAGCCCTTGGCACCGCCCCCATCGGAGCCATGACATTGGGTACAGTAATTGAGAAACAGGCTTTGGCCCATCGCGTTGGCCTGTGGGTCTTTGGAGAGAGCGGCGACATCGACTTTAAGGAATTTGTCGAACAGCGGTCCGTAGTCGGCATCGGCCCGCCTGATCTCGGCTTCGTATTCGTTGGCCGAGGTCCAGCTGAGCTTGCCACCAAAATTTCCGAGGCCCGGATAGAACACGAGATAGCCCAGCCCGAAAACAATGGTGATGTAAAAGAGCCACATCCACCAGCGCGGCAGGGGATTGTTGTACTCGGTTAAGTCGCCGTCCCAGATGTGACCGTGCAATTCCGCCTTTTCGCCTTTGACAGGGCGTTTTATGTTTTGTGAGAGTAATAGCGCGGCGCAGGCCAGAATGCTGAGTAGCGAAATGCCGGCGACGTACCAGTGCCAGAAGCTTGAAATGAAATCGCTCATGAGCGTTTCTCACTACGGTTCTCATTTGCAGCAATCACTGCCTCGTCCGGCAGATCCGAGTCGAGGAACGGTAGGTTCGCCGCCTCAATGAACCGCGCCCGCTGGCGGCTGCTATAAGCCCAGTAAACGATGCCGAGAAAGACGACGAACGAGAGGGTGGTAATGATGATGCGAAGGTCGTTAATGTCCATGGTCATTTCACATTCTTAAGTGAGGTACCCAGTACTTGCAGATAAGCAATCAAGGCGTCCTCTTCGGTCTTGTCTTTGACGTCATCGGCGGATTTATTGATTTCTTCTTTCGTGTAGGGCACGCCGACGCGCGAAAGTGCGGTCATATGCGGGCCCGATTCATTCGGGTCCAGCATCGTTTTTGCCAGCCACGGATACGCGGGCATGTTCGATTCGGGTACGAGATCGCGCGGTTGGCGCAGGTGCAGGCGATGCCAATCGTCGTTGTAACGGCCGCCGACGCGATGCAGGTCCGGCCCGGTGCGCTTGCTGCCCCATTGAAACGGATGGTCATATACGAACTCGCCTGCCACCGAATAATGCCCATATCGTTCAGTCTCGGCGCGGAACGGTCGGATCATTTGCGAGTGACAGTTATAGCAGCCCTCACGCTGGTAGATGTCGCGGCCAGCCAGCTGCAGCGCAGTGTATGGCTTCAATCCAGCTACCGGTTCGGTTAGTGATTTCTGGAAGAACAGCGGCACGATTTCCACCAACCCACCGACGCTGACCACCAGCACCACCAGCACTGCCATCCAGCCGATATTTTTTTCGATTGTTTCGTGACTGAATTTCATTTCAGGCTCCTTGCGCGATGGCAAGCGACGGCTCGGCATGCGGCGCGTGATCGAGGGCAGCTATGGGCGCGTCATAGGGCTTGCCTGACGCGATTGTCTTCCACGTGTTGTAAGCCATGATCAACATACCGCTGAAGAACATGACACCGCCGATTAAACGTATGGTCCAGTAGGGATAGGTGGCTTTCACGCCTTCAACAAAGCTGTATGTCAGCGTGCCATCGCTGTTGACGGCGCGCCACATCAGGCCCTGCATCACGCCCGCAATCCACATCGAGGAGATGTAGAGCACGATGCCGAGCGTGGCAATCCAGAAGTGCGCACTGATTAGCCGCACGCTGTACATTTCGGCGCGGCCCCATAGCCGCGGGATCAGGTAATAGAGCGCACCGATACTGATAAACGCGACCCAGCCCAGCGCGCCGGAGTGAACGTGACCGATGGTCCAGTCGGTGTAGTGCGAGAGCGCGTTCACGGTCTTGATCGACATCATCGGGCCTTCGAAGGTGGCCATGCCGTAGAACGAAAGTGAGACGATGAGAAATTTTAGAATTGGATCGTCGCGTAGTTTGTGCCATGCGCCGGACAACGTCATGATGCCGTTGATCATGCCGCCCCATGAAGGTGCCAGCAGGATGAGTGAAAACACCATGCCGAGCGATTGCGCCCAGTCTGGCAGGGCGGTGTAATGAAGATGATGCGGACCCGCCCACATGTAGGTGAAGATCAGCGCCCAGAAATGCACCACCGACAGCCGGTAAGAGTAGATCGGGCGGCCGGCCTGCTTGGGAACAAAGTAGTACATGATGCCGAGGAAACCGGCGGTGAGAAAAAATCCTACCGCATTGTGTCCGTACCACCATTGCACCATGGCGTCTTGCACGCCGGCGTAAACCGAATAGGATTTCCAGAAACTTGCCGGCATTTCAGCGCTGTTCACAATGTGCAATAGCGCAACGGTAAGAATGAAGGCACCGAAGAACCAGTTGGCCACGTAAATATGCGGCACTTTTCGCTTCACGAGTGTGCCGAAGAACACCACCGCATAAGAGATCCAGACGACAGCGATCAAGATATCTATCGGCCACTCCAACTCCGCATATTCCTTACTGGTGTTGATCCCCAGCGGTAGCGTGATGGCGGCTAACACAATCACCAGCATCCAGCCCCAAAACGTGAATGCGGCCAGCCGGTCGGAGAACAATCGTACCTGGCAGGTTCGTTGCACCACATAGTACGAGGTGCAAAACAACGCTGAGCCGCCAAAGGCAAAGATCACCGCGTTGGTGTGCAACGGGCGCAGTCGGCCATAGGAAAGCCACGGAATGCCTAGGGTAAGGTCCGGCCAGATCAGTTGTGCGGCAATGATGACGCCGACCAGCATGCCGACAATGCCCCAGACGACGGTCATGACAGCAAACTGCCTGACTACTTTGTAGTTGTATGTTGCTGCGTCTGCCTGCATTTTTATGTTCCTTGAAAAAGTTTTCTCGCGATACCAACATGTTTGCACTGCGACAAAAATGCGTTTTGATCTGGATCAAATCGGGGTCGTTAAGTTGGGTTTGATGCTGACTTACTCGTCAATGGGAAGTGCAGGCCGCCATTTGGCGGGCATCGCAGGCCAAAAGTGCGTGAAACGCTCCATCAATACTAGGGTTTGTTTTTTTCTTGCTCTTCCACCGCGCGATCATCGTCCATTAGAATGCGTTGGCCGGGGCTTTCCAGGTCATCGAATTGGCCGTCTTCGGCGGACCACCAGAACGCGATGCCAATGCCGAGTGCGATAACCACGCTCAAGGGAATGAGGAGAATCAGGATTTCCACGGGCGTCGCTACTTGCGCGCGAGGCGCAGTGAGTTTGCGACCACGACGAGCGAGCTGGTCGCCATGCCGATGGCGGCCCACGCCGGCGAAATCTTTCCCAGCATCGCCAGCGGAACGGCCAGCGCGTTATAGGCAATGGCCCAGCAAAAATTCTGGGCAATGATGCGGTTCATTTTTCGCGCGACCCGGCGCGCGCTTACCAGCGGCTGCAAATGCGGAGACATCAACACCGCATCAGCGGTGAGACGCGTCAGGTCGGCACCACGACCCATCGCAATCGACACTGTGGCTGCGCCCATCAACGGCGCATCGTTGACGCCATCGCCAACCGCTATCAGGGTCGCGCCCCGCTGTTTGAGCACTTCTGCGTATTCAAGTTTTTGCAGCGGCGTAACCTGCGTTCGAACGTGCGCGTTCGGAATCTTCACCGCTACTGCGGTCTGCGCCACGCGGTCCTGCCGGTCGCCTGAGAGCAAATGCGCTCGCAGTCCCTCCGCTGAAAGTGTCGCGATGGTGGCCGCAGCGTCAGCCTTGGGCGGGTCCAAGAGTTCGAACGTCGCCAATAACGCGCCGTCGCAGGCGAGAAACAACGAGGCCGCTGTCGGCACACATGACGTATTGGCCATGCTGGCAACAAACGACAGTGTGCCAAGGCGATAGCGCACGCCGGCTATGCAACCTTCGACGCCAGCGCCAGCGACCACGCGGGAATGGGCCACGGTCGGCGGCGCACCGTGTTCATTCATCGCCTGGTGCAGATGGGCAGCTTTTGTTATGGCGAGCGCAATCGGATGGGATGCGCCATTCTCCAGCGCCACCGCAATCGA
>JAYVKG010000085.1:0-19661 GCA_043768625.1 Betaproteobacteria bacterium | reverse complement strand
GGTGCCAGCTGCTCCTGCGCAAAATCGCGTGCCATGTCGCGGATCATGCGTTGTTCGTCGGTCAGGAAATCGTTGCTTGTTTTCATTAACATAAGGCTGCTCCTGTGGCTCCGCTATTCTGCCTTTTTCAGCGCGTCATCAACCTTCTTGGTAGCTTCAGCGGCCGTTGCAGCGGCGTCCTTGGCTTTATCCAGTGCCTTGACCTGGTCGCCCCACACCGGATTGTCGCGCGTCGCTTTCGCGGCCTGGTCTTGTTCTATTTTGAGTTGCTCTGCGGTTTTGACCTGCTCTTTTTTTCCGCACGATATCAGCAACAATGTGGCGAACGACACAACCAGCAACCGGTTCTTTACCATGCGAGCTCCTTGCCGCTGTAATCAAAAAATCGACCGTTCGAATCCGCCGCGGCGTTATCAATCACCTTGCGCATACCGGCAATGCTCAACGCAGGCTCAAGATCCGCGTTGGTGCCGCCCATGTCGGTTTTTACCCAGCCGGGGTGCATGACAAAACAGGTAATGCCATGCGGCGCATTTTCAATCGAAGTTGTTTTAACCAATGAATTCAACGCGGCTTTGCTGGCTCGATAAATCGTGCCGTTAGGCGTTTTTGTCAGGCTGATTGAACCCATGCGGCTGGAAATAAAAATAAATTTGCCGCGTGACTTGATCAGGCTGGGCACCACCACCGGAATTGCCTGCATCGCACCAAATAAATTGGTGTGCATGACGTGATCGAAGTCTGCGCGGGTCGGCGCAACGGAAGGTGGCGTGTCAGGCCCATAGGCTCCGGCGTTATAAATGCACACGTCGATACTCCTGCCATCGAGTGCTTTGGCGAGATTGGCAAAGCCGTTTTCGTCGTCGACGTCGAGCCGCAGCGGGGTGGCACCGACCGCGGTGAGCAAGGCGTCTTGTTCAGGTGAACGGCAGGTGCCGAGCGTGAGCCAGCCATCTTTGCGATATTGGCGAACGAATTCGAGACCCAGGCCACGCGACGCACCGATAATAAGTACAGATTTCATTTGCTGGTATTCCGTTTGATTAAAGTAAAAACGCTAGCACGGGCGCGGCCTGCGGCACTAAAATGCTTCGAAAGGCACGCCAGTGGCAGAGTTTGCCTGCTAAATCATCTCGACTGCAATGGCCGTCGCCTCGCCACCACCGATGCAGAGTGCGGCGATGCCGCGTTTCCCGCCTCGCGCGCTCAGCGCATGCAGCAGGGTAACAATCAATCGCGCACCCGAGGCGCCGATGGGATGTCCGAGCGCACAGGCACCGCCATTGACGTTCACTTTTGCGTGCGGCAGTTGCAAATCTTTCATGGCCGCCATCGTGACCACGGCAAATGCCTCATTGATCTCGTAGAGGTCGACATTTTGCGGCCCCCAGCCGAGTTTCTGGTGCAATTTGTCAATGGCACCCACCGGCGCGGTGGTAAACCACTCGGGCTCGTGCGCGTTCGACGCATGGCCGACGATACGCGCAATAGGTTTAATGCCTTTGGCCCTGGCGTCGGACTCTTTCATCAGGATCAGGGCGGCCGCGCCGTCGGAAATGGACGAAGAACTGGCAGCAGTCACGGTGCCATCCTTATTGAATGCAGGTTTCAGGGTGGGAATTTTTTCCGGCTTGCATTGCCCCGGTGGCTCGTCGGTATCAAGCAGCACATCACCCGCCTTACCCTCTATGGTGACGGCGGCGATCTCGGCTTTGAAAGCGCCGCTGGCGACCGCAGCCTGCGCGCGTTTCACACTTTCGGTTGCGAATGCATCCTGATCGGCGCGCGTAAAACCGTATTTGGCCGCCGTTGCGTCGGCGAAGATACCCATCGACTTGCCGTCGTAGGCGTTTTCAAGCCCGTCAAACGCCATATGGTCAAGCGCTTTGACGTGGCCGTAACGGAAACCCTGCCGCGCCTTCGGCAGCAAGTACGGTGCATTGGACATGCTCTCCATCCCGCCGGCCAGCACCACGCTGGCAGAACCTGCCATGATCGCATCGCAGCCCATCATCACCGTTTTCATACCGGACCCGCAGACTTTATTTACCGTCGAACACGCGGTGGTTTGCAGTAATCCGGAACCGAGTACCGCCTGGCGGGCTGGTGCCTGGCCGACCCCTGCCGTCAACACGCAGCCGATAATTGCTTCGGTAATGTCTTCTGCTTGCAAGCCTGATTGTTCGAATGCCGCCTTGATGGCGACCGCCGCCAGCTGCGGTGAGGACAAGGATAGCAACTGGCCATTCATGCTGCCGATGGGGGTGCGCTTCGCGGCAACGATGACAACTGATTCGGACATACAGATCTCCTGTGGTGATTAACTGCTGCTCATGGGCATATTGGCAGCACAAATGAATTGTAATAGCTGACGTGGCAGCGATGCCGACAGACTACCCGAAGTCCGGGCCGAACCGGCTGCGCTGCGCGGGAATCGTTCGCGGTACTCATGCGCTTTCGCCAAACAATTCCCGGCCGATCAACATTCTGCGGATTTCGTTGGTGCCGGCGCCGATATCATAAAGTTTCGCGTCACGCAGTAGTCGGCCGGTTGGATATTCGTTGATATAGCCATTGCCGCCGAGTGTCTGAATCGCTTCCAGTGCCACCCTCACGGCGCATTCGGAGGCGTACAAAATACATGCCGCAGCGTCTTTGCGGGCGGCGCGGTCTCGGCCCTGGTCAAGCATGGTGGCGACGCGGTAGCTGAAGGCGCGCGAACTTTGCAGCGCTACATACATGTCTGCCACCTTGCCCTGCATGAGGCCGAAGGTGCCGATGGGTTGATCAAATTGTTTGCGCTCGTGCAGATAAGGCAGCACCACATCCATCGCCGCCTGCATTATGCCGATGGGCCCGCCGGACAACACGGTGCGTTCGGTATCGAGTCCTCGCATCAGCACTCGTGAGCCGGCATTGAACTCGCCGAGCACGTTTTCTTCGGGAATCTCGCAATCCTGGAACACCAGTTCGCAGGTGTCGGAACCGCGCATTCCCAGCTTATCGAGTTTTTGCGCTGTGCGGAAACCCTTCATGCCTTTTTCGACGATGAATGCCGTCATGGCGCGCGAGCCCTGGTCCTTCGGTGCGGTGCGCATATAGACAATCAGCACGTCGGCGTGCGGCCCGTTGGTGATCCACATCTTGTTACCGTTGGCGATGTAGCGGTCGCCTTTTTTATCTGCGCGGCAAGCCATCGAGCCGACCACGTCCGAGCCGGCTCCCGGTTCAGACATCGCCAGCGCGCCGATGAATTGCCCGGACGAAAGTGGCGGCAGATATTTATTGCGCTGCGCTTCATTGCCGTTGAGATAGAGATTGTTCACGCACAGATTCGAATGCGCACCATAGGCGAGGCCGACGGCAGCAGACGCCCTTGAGACTTCTTCCATCGCCACCGTGTGGGCTAAGTAGCCCAGCCCGGTGCCGCCGTACTGCTCTGGAATCGAAATGCCCAGCAATCCCAGATCGCCCAGTTTTTTCCACATGTCCATGGGAAATTTGTCTTGCCGGTCAATTTCGGCGGCGCGCGGCGCCAGTTCGTCTGCACACAGGCGTGCGACCGAATCGCGCAGGGCATCAGTGTCTTCACTGATGTGAGTGTCGAAAATCATTTTTTCTCCGATAGCCATTGCGGCGGGAGCAGTCTTTGCTGCCAGTGAGACCGCAGGAATGGCCTATTATCGCGCGAATAGGCGATCGATCCAGGAAGGCTACGAGGCGGTTTCCGCCACGCCGGGATTCCTCGCGTTTCAATATCGGGTAGAAGGATTTGGAAAGCTTGGTTGGTTCTGCCGCCATCTGCGCATGCGGCTAAAGTCCGCAGCACAACTGCGGGGCACAGTTTTGGACTCAAACTCAGTCTCGGCGATCAACCACCAGGCACCGGTCGACAACCCGGTTTGCTTATCTTATTTAACCGCTGCCAAACTCGCTACGCGACGGCTAGTCGATTGTTGAATTGAAAATGCTGATGCTGACCAGGCATCACGCAACTTGCTGTCTTAATCGACCGCGTATTCATTCCCGGAGTGCCGGTGTTTCAGAGGGAGAGACGAGCAGCGTTGAACCGGGCTGCCGGTAGTTCGCGTGTGGTGGCAGCGTCAGGCAGTCACGGTAGAATTAGTGCCGTGGCGAAGTGAATCTGCGTTTATCTCAACTTTTAGGAGGCAGTTTTCATGCCGAAGCGTCAATATGTCTATATATTCGGGGCCTTCGTCGCCGCCACCCTGCTCATGCACATTCCCGCTTTTGCACAACCCAACGATTCCCCCGGTCTGCTCGCGGACAGTCCGGCGGGACGCTATTTATTGCCTCCTCCCGCATTGCAGGCAGTGGTGGATGCGCCACGGGCACCTTCAGTCAGTCTGAGTCCACGCCGCACGCTCGCGGCCATGGTGAAAACGCCCAACTTGCCCGGAATTGCTGAAGTTGCGCAACCAGAACTCAAACTTGCCGGACTGCGCATCAATCCGCGCAGCTATTCGGCAAGCCGCTTTTCTTTTGGCCAGGACATTTGGTTGATGGATTTCGAGGCCCAAACCGAAATCCGCATTAGCGGACTGCCTGCAAGCCTGAGGCTGGCTGAATTGCAATGGTCGCCTGATCAGCGTTATCTCGCCTTCACGCATATCGACTATCCCACGCAGCAAACAGCAGAAGTGCAGCTATGGCTAATCGATATTGCCACAAAAGCAGCCAAAAAAGTTTCTGCCACGCCCTTGAATACCGTTTATGGGCGTGGTTTTGCATGGATGCCTGACAGCCAGACTCTATTGGTGCGCTTGCGACCCTTGCCGCTGGCAGGCGCGCCGTCAGCAGTGCCAATCCCGGCAGGCCCCAATATCCAGGAAACGACCGCCAGCACGGCTCAGCGGCAGATTCGCACTTATCAGGATTTACTTAGAAATTCACAGGACGCCGCATTATTCGACCATTACACTTTGAGCCAATTGGCGCTGGTGTCGATCAGCGGCAACCATAAAAACGTCGGCAGCCCGGGACGTTTCAGCGAGGTCTCGCCATCACCTGACGGCAAATTTATTCTGACCAGCAGCGTTGAGCGACCCTATTCTTATGTGGTGACGGCAAGTTCGTTCCCACACAAAATAGAGGTGCGTGACCTGCAGGGTGGGGTGACGCATATCGTCGCCAACATTTCGCTGACAGAAGGATTACCCAGCGGCAATGATGCGGTGGCCCTTGGCGTGCGCGATATTAGCTGGCGCGCCGATGCGGCGGCGACGCTGGTCTGGGCTGAAGCGCAGGACGGCGGTGACCCGGCCCGAAAGGTTGAGATACGTGACGTTGTTTATTGCCACGCGGCACCATTCAGCAGTCCGCCACGCGAACTGCTGCGCCTCGCCACCCGATTTGCCGGCGCTTACTGGGCGCGCGGTGATCTGGCGATCATCAGCGAATATTGGTGGAAGAATCGTGCGGTAAAAAGTTGGCGGGTCCATCCCGATGAGCCCGCCAAACCAGCGGAAATGATTTTTGGCTATGCCTCTGAGGATCGATACAACGATCCGGGTGTGATCCAGACATGGTCCGATGGAGCGGGCAACCCGCGCGTACTCACCAGTCAGGATGGCGCCTCACTTTACCTGCGTGGTGACGGCGCTTCACCTGAAGGGGATCGCCCCTTCGTGGATCGCTTTAATCTCGACAGCAGACAGAAACAGCGCCTGTTCCATTCCACCGGTCCGGTTTATGAGCGCGTTGTCTCGGTGCTTGACGCTGAAGGTCAGCGGCTTCTGACTTCACGTGAGTCGCCTGCGGAGCCGGCAAATTATTATTTGCGAGACTTGCGCAAGCCGGCCGACATACAGCTCACGGCACTGACCAGATTTCCTCACCCGTTGCCGCAGCTCAGAGACATTCAAAAGGAGCAGATCCGCTACCAGCGTCCCGACGGCATTGGACTGACCGCAACGCTTTACCTGCCGCAAGGCTATGAACCCAAGCGCGATGGCCCCCTGCCATTGCTGATGTGGGCCTATCCGCGCGAGTTTGCGTCAGCCAGCGCCGCCAGTCAGGTGACGAGTTCGCCATATCGTTTTAATGCGGTGAGCTATTGGGGACCACAGGCGCTGCTGGCGATGGGCTACGCGGTACTGGACGGACCGACGATGCCGATTGTCGGGGAGGGCGGTGCAGAAGCCAATGACACTTACCTGCCGCAGTTGATTGCCAGTGCGCGGGCGGCGGTCGATGAAGTGGTAAGACGTGGCGTGGCCGATCGTGATCGCATTGCCATTGGCGGCCATTCCTACGGCGCGTTTATGACCGCCAACCTGCTGGCGCATACGCGGCTGTTTCGTGCGGGCATTGCGCGCAGTGGTGCCTACAATCGGACTCTCACACCGTTCGGTTTCCAGGCCGAGGAACGCAATTACTGGCAGGCCATGGATGTCTATCAGGCAATGTCGCCATTCAATTACGCCAACCGCATCCATGATCCAATCCTGCTGATCCACGGCGAGCAGGACGATAACTCGGGCACCTTCCCGATACAGAGTGAGCGCCTGTTCCAGGCGCTGAAAGGGCTGGGTGCCACCGCGCGGCTGGTAACGCTGCCCAATGAGGCACACGGCTACCGGGCACGCGAGTCGATCATGCACATGCTGTATGAGACGAATTTGTGGCTGGAGAAATACCTAAAGAACGCGCCTGAACGCAGTGCGGCGACAAAGTAGCGAAGCCACTGTAACTGCGTGCTCCAAAAAAGTACTGACGCGTGATCAGCACCAGGCCCGCTTTGAACAGCCAGGCGGCTTGATCGCCACAGCGCGGCTCCATCACACCCGGCGCACGCCGACGCCTGCATCGCTGGCAACAAGCGCTACCGTCGCACCGGTGATATCACCGGACTGGGTCCGAGCCGCCAGTGCACCTGCGTTCTAGCGGCGATCGCCTATGATCAGGTCGGCAATAACCGCGCGGTGAGTCGACGCTTGTGCGCCGCCGACGAAACAATCTGCCACACCAATCTGCGGGCTGACCAGCACATGGTCAATACGCATAAACGACAGTCCAGGCCATAGCCCGTGTCCGTAGGTGTAGCCAAAGCCTTTGCCCGCCGCGGAAAATGCATCCCTGACACCGCGGCGCAATAAGGTTTGTACCACCAGCGAATGTTCAGGCGCATTCAAGTCACCGGCGACAATAATCGGGCGCGCGCCCGCTGCCAGATCCTGGGCCAGCGTTTTCGCTTGCGTCATGCGGTCTGCAATGTTCTGTTTCCACTCCTGGATGCCACGCAATGGCTGGTGCCGAACGGCATTGAGGCCATCGCGGGGCGTCAAAAAATGAGCCGTGAACAAATCAACCTCGACGCCATTCACGTCGATAACGCAGCGCACATAGGTATGCGGCTGGTCGCGGTAAGAAATTGACCCAGCACTGCAAAGCCGCATCGAATAACGGCTGGCAACCACATACTGTCCAAAGCTATACAAATTACGGTTGCCAAACAACAACCGTGCAGCGTCGGGCGTCGCAGTCAGCAGGGTGCCTAGCGTGCCGGCATCCTGCAGCACAATGATGTCGGCATCATGCCGGTCAATCTCAAATTTTACAGGCCACATGCCCACCGGCCCGTTCATGGCGAGATATGATTTGACGTTATAGGTCATCAACCGCGTCCGGCGAGCGCCTTGGTCGCCAACATTCCACTCAAGCCCCATGGTTATCGTCACGACTGCCGTGAGGCATGCAAGCGATATCAGCCGCCAGCTGATTCCGAGCGTCAGTGACAGGGCAAAGGCTGCTATCGCCGGTGCCAAAAATAACTGCGGGAAGTACTGCAGCAGGGCGATAGGCCAGGCGGATTCGGGGCCGATTTTGAAGAAAATTAGTGAGATGACCGTCGCCACCAAGAATAATGCAACGGCAGCACGCGCGCACCATCGCACCATTTTATGCAGGCGTTCGGGCATGTCGGCGGCTTCCTGAACAGAGCGGGTGGATGGTCGTTTTCACTTTTTTCCGTCCCGCATGCGACGGGCAAATTTGTGGTGGCTGCGCGGGTGAGCTACCGCGCGGTGGTGATGCGAATCGGCGCGCGCCCAGACTTGCCTGGCACCCGGTAGACAGGGCAATTGAGAAAATCCGCCGCCGTCCGGTGCCGGTCGACAGCAACGGACCTTGATCGGTCATTAACAACGCTTACCGGCCGGTCAACAACAAAAGCGTGTGCCGCGCATCGATCGTCACGACATTACGCCGATGCCAGGTTTCACTTCGCGCCCATCCGAATAGCGCCGTCAAGACGAATCACTTCGCCATTCAATAGCTCGTTTTCGATAATGTGTTTAACCAGCGCGGCATATTCATCAGGACGACCCAGTCGGGAGGGAAACGGAATCTGCGCACCGAGTGAGGCACGAATCTCGGCGCTCATGCCTTGCAGCATCGGTGTATCGAATATGCCGGGCGCAATCGTCATGACGCGAATACCGAGCTTGGCAAGTTCGCGTGCGATTGGCAGCGTCATGCCATTTACCCCCGCTTTGGAGGCCGCGTAGGCTGCCTGACCAATTTGCCCTTCAAAGGATGCCACTGATGACGTGTTGACAATGATGCCGCGCTCGCCCGACGAGGCTGGCGCACGCATAGACATCGCCTGCGCGGCGAGGCGGATCACGTTAAAGGTGCCGATCAGGTTGATTTCAATTGCGCGGCGGAAATTGGCCAGGGAATGCGGGCCGGTTTTGCCGACCACGCGTTCACCCGGCGCGACTCCTGCGCAGTTGACGGCACCGTGTATGCCACCGAATCCGGAGGTACACAGATCGACCGCGGCCTGCACGCTGGCCTCATCGGCCACATTGGTCTCAATAAATCTCGCCTTGGGTCCCAGTTCGGCTTGCATGGCGGCACCGGCGGCTTTGTTGATGTCAGCCAGTACCACACTGGCACCGCTATTGATGAGCATTGTTGCCGTCGCCGCGCCAAGCCCGGAGCCGCCACCGGTGATGAGGAAAACCGAGTTTTGAATTTGCATGTTTTTATGTGGAAGGTTGGTGGATTCGTTTCAGGATGTAGCGACGTCGGCGATCGTTGCCAGCGGAATGTCGTGGGTGATTGCCCATTGCTGCCAATCGGCGATGGTGTTTGTTGCAAAGTATTTTTTCAAGGCCTCAATGGTGAATTCTGTAGCGGACGCGTCCAGCAAGCGTTCGATAAATCGTGGTTCCAGTGCAGCAAGTGCAATCCAGCCGTTGCGGGCGCGATAAAAATTATAGCCGGGATGTTCCCCGGCCAGAAGCCCACCGACGTTCGTCAGCCCGTGCCTTTTCGGTCCCGCCAATGCATACGCGGCATCGCTCAGCGACACTACGCAATGGCTACCGCGCCCGGATAGCTGCATGAGACGCAACGCGGCGAAAGTCGCGGTGACCGCCCGTTCGGCTCCTGCCAGATCAACGAACAGGGTAGGCGGCAAATGCGGCGGCACTGCCAGGCCGGCATCGGTCAGATAGGTCAGGTCATGCCCCGCGGCGGCGCTGTGCTTCTTGCCGATAATGGCGATTCGGCAGAGGTTGGGGAAGCGCATGGAGAGGGCTTCTTCAGACAATTGCAGTCTAGCCAGCGCCGCCTCACGTTGCGCGGTGATCAATATCTCAGCGTGAGCCAGCAATTCATCGAATGTAGCCCGCTCGCCGGGATTTTTCAGGTTCAGCTTGCGCACATCGATGCCGCGATGCAACTCTTCGTGGCAACGAGGCGCATAGGTTTGCATCGGATCGCCGCCCAGCGCGCCGGGCGGCTCAATCTTGACCACAGTCGCGCCGAAGTCGGCCAGTCGTCGCGCACAAGCGGGGCCGGGCAAATTTAGCGCAATGGAGACCACCCGCACGCCGGCAAGCGGCGTCAGGTGGCAAGGATTGGCAGCAGAAATCATCACGCCATTATATGACCGCGATACTGCATCCCCTTATCCCAGGCGTCGCCGTGACCGGGCACGGCGGGCACAATCGCTGCTGTTGCCAGGTCCGCGCGACGATAAAACCCTGATTAACCATGGCGGCGGACGGCGGCGAACGTTTTCAACCCCAGACTAAGTCGGTGCCAAGCAGAAGGGTGATCCGCGTGTCTCGGGGCAGTATTGATAAGCCGCAGATCGGGGCGACATGCAAACTGCGCAGGCAAGTAGGATTTCATTGCGCTTTGTGCAGTGCGGCAGGCGGCAACGCGCTATGCCAACAGGCAAAAAAACGCGCGAACGCAGACAATTTTCAAGTGACACACGAATCAGTCCTGCCAATAGTGGGTCTTCCAAGAGTCAACAGGGGCGCGGCGCTCTGGCCATGTGCCGCCGAAAAGCCCGTCCCTGCTTGGTCTTGGCCAGGTATGTTTTTTTGCGGAGTGGCCAAAGCAGCCAAAAAATAATTGCGTTGAATTCACCAATGGCTTTCAGTACACTTACGCGTTTTTGTGTTTCCGGCGTTTCCTAGAACGCCCGCAAAACGACGATTGTGCTGTTTCAGGAGAAATGAAGTTGGTTACTGCAAAAGCGAAAACGAAGGTGAAAGTCGGTAGCAAGACGGCCAAAAGCGGTGCCAAAGGCGCGGCAGTCAAGGTAAAAGCCACGGCCAAACCTAAGGTCAAGGCCAAGCCGGCGCCAAAAGTTGTAGCCAAAGCCAAGGCCGTCTCCAAGCCTCTAATAAAGGCGAAGGCAAAACCTGCGGCCAAGAAGCCAGCGCCGAAACCGCCGGTTAAGTCGACCACAAAGACCGCAACAAAGGACACATCGCCGCCGCATAAGGCCGTGACGAAGCCAGTGTCAATGGCAGGATCGCGGTCCGAAACGAGTACTAAAGGCGAGCCCACCGAAGCGGAACTGGTCAGGCAACCGAAAGCCGATTACATGTCGGCGTCCCAGCTCAAGTTCTTCAAGCGTCGTTTGCTAGAACTACAGACACAAATGCGCGATAACGCGGACGCAACTACCGAACACTTGCGTGAATTGGCGGTCGCGCCCGACCCGGCTGATCGCGCAACCCAGGAAGAAGAGCATGCGCTGGAGTTACGTACGCGTGACCGCGAACGCAAGCTTCTGAAAAAAATTGAAGGTGCGCTGCTGCGGATCGAAGACGGCAGTTATGGTTACTGTGAAGAAACCGGTGACCCGATTGGCGTGCTGCGTTTATTGGCGCGTCCCACCGCCACCCTGACGATCGAGGCACAGGAACGCCGCGAACTGAAACAAAAAATGTACGGCGAGTAATTTACGCGATTAAGTCGAAAAAAACGGCCACGCGAGTGGCCGTTTTCATTACTTCACCTGCTTATTATTCTTCGTCGACCAAACGCCGCGCGCCGTTAAAGCGCTTTATCCAATAGGCATCCGACATATCGACGATTTCCACGCTTTTGCCGCGCGAAGGTGAATGCACGAAGCGGCCTTCACCCAGATAAATACCTACGTGCGAAAAGCTGCGACGCAGCGTGTTGTAGAACACCAGATCGCCCGGCTGCAAAGCGTCCTGTCCCACCGTTTCACCGAGTTTACCCATGGCAAAGGAACTACGCGGCAACTCAAGTGCCACCGATTCTGCAAACACGTGACGCACAAAGCCAGAGCAATCGAATCCGGATTGGGCGGAGTTGCCGCCAAACCTGTATTTGACGCCGATCAACGAAATCGCGTGCATCAGCAAGTCAGGCAGGCGCCGCAAACGCGCTGTAGCAGATGCAACCGACGAATCGACGCGTTGTTGTATCACGCCGCCGCTCTCCTCCGGCAGTGCCGCCGGCGCAGCGGCTGCCGAACCTGCCAGCGCGATGATGGCTCCCGCAAAAAATGCGTTCATTGTTGTCCGCTTCATGAGCGCAATGATACCGCGCATCAAGCGGAATATAATCGTTGCAACATTAGTGGCCCTGCGCCAGGCAGGCCCAAATAATTCGTTCCCCGGATGCCTGCTTCTGTATCGTCATCTGCCGTTTACCTACACCGACCAATATTGCCACAGGGATTTTTTGATGACTACCCTCAATGCCGGGTTTGCCGCCGCTGCGCTTCCCGTCAACGCACAAACGATCACTACCAATTCTGAAGGGCTCACCGCAGGCGTAGTGCAAATTTCCGTCAGGGACGGCCAGATGCCGGCTTACAGGGCTTCGCCTGCAGGTGGCAAAGCCATGCCCGTGGTGCTGGTTGTTCAGGAAATATTTGGGGTACATGAACACATCAGGGACGTTTGCAGGCGCCTGGCAAAAGTCGGCTATCTGGCTGTCGCACCAGAGTTGTACGCGCGCCAGGGCGATGCGGGAATATATCCGGACGTGGACACGTTGGTTAAGGAAGTCGTATCCAGAGTGCCGGATGAACAAGTCATGTCGGATCTTGATGCCACCGCTGCGTGGGCCGCAGAAAATGGTGGCAATGCAGACAAGATGGCGGTTACCGGCTTTTGCTGGGGTGGGCGGATTGTCTGGATGTACGCCGCGCACAATCGCCGCTTGAAGGCCGGCGCAGCGTGGTACGGCGGCTTGGTGGGCGAGGGCAATCCCATGGCGCCCAAACATCCAATTGATATTGCCCCAACACTCACGGTGCCGGTACTCGGCTTGTATGGCGGTGCAGACACCAGCATCGCGCTCGACGCGGTGGAAAAGATGCGTAACGCATTAAAGAAAGCCGGCAGTGCGGCTGAAATTGTCGTGTACGTCGATGCGCCTCACGGATTCCATGCCGACTACCGACCCTCCTATCGAGCCGAGCCGGCCGGCGACGCGTGGCAGCGGATGTTGATGTGGTTTCAAAAATACGGCGCAGCGTAAACGAGAATACGCTGGCCGCTGACGCGCTTCAGCGGTGACGCCGCCAAACCTGCCATCTTTCCTTGCCAGCGAACACGCTGATGGAATCGGTTGGCAGATCGTCCTCGACAAGATCAAAATGCGGCAAAAGCAACGCCGACAGCGCGGCGCTCGTGGAGCCGAATGGCGGCCCTTTTTCGTTAACGTCAAAAAAGAAAAAGCCGGCCAGCAACCCCCCGGGCACAATCAGTGCTGCCACCCGCGCCACCCAGTCCGCCCATCGCGGCCGGGGCATTGCGCACAAAAAGGCGCGTTCATAAATAACGTCAAAGCGCTCCTGCCCCAGACTGTTACCGAAAAAATCCTCTTCCCGTACATGGTGTCCCAAGGCGCCAAGTGATTGTTTCGCGCGCGCAACCGCGGCGGGCGAAAAATCAATTGCCGTCGTGTCCCAACCGTGGCCAACGAAAAAACGTACTTCATGCGCGGTGCCGCAACCGGGGATCAGCACTTTCCGCGGGGTGGGATTTTGCGCAACATATTTGACCAGCAATTGCGGCACGCCGCCGTGGTCCCACGGCATGAAGGCCGCATCAAAACGCGCATCCCAGAAGGCAGGCGTGGCCGGATCGTGCCTGGGGAATGCCGGCGGCAGGAAAGAAGGGTTTAGAGGGGCGCTCATGCCCGCATTATAGGCACTGATGTTGAATTGCAGGCTGTTGGTCGGCTCGCTTTTGACATCCGCGGATTGCGCCGGTAAGGTTCGGCCTTGCCGTCGCGAAAGTGAAATGCTGCAATGATGATCAAAATAGCCCTCCCCGCTTTTGCGAGTTGCCTGGCGATGCTCGCCGCCTGCAGCGATCAGCGAGCGGCGACGGAACTGGCGGTGTTGCCGCTGATCCCTTGCCGGATCGCACACGTAGATAACGAGGTCAAATGCGGCACGCTTGAGGTCATCGAGAATCGCGAGACCGGCGCGGGACGAAAGATCGCGCTTAATATCGTCGTGCTGCCGGCGATTGCCCGCAACAAGGAAGCCGATGCTGTGTTTGTCTTTGCAGGAGGCCCCGGTCAGGCCGCGACCGATCTCGCGCGCGAGTCTCTGGCGATTCTGGGTGGGGTAAATAACAAACGCGACCTGGTCTTGATCGACCAGCGTGGCACCGGCAAATCCAATGGCCTGGTGTGTGCGTTTCCCGACGCCGCCTTGCCGGAATCGAACGACCCCGCACAACGCGATGCGGTCACGCGCGAGACAATCACGGCATGTCGCGACAAGCTTCAGTTGAATGCCGACCTTACCCAATACACGACCACCATTGCGATGGCCGATATCGATCAGGTACGGCAGGCGCTGGGTCTGCAAAGCATCAATCTTTGGGGTGGTTCGTATGGCACCCGCGCGGCAATGGAATATTTGCGCCGCTATGAAAGCCGCGTGCGCAGTGTGGTGCTGGACGGCGTTGCGCCCCCTTCGATGTCGCTGCCGGAATCTTTTGCGCGTGATGCCGGACAGTCTCTGGAAAAACTGTTTTTCGCTTGTGCGGCGCAAATTCAATGCAGCAAGCAATATGCACTGTTTAAGCCTGATCTTGACCAACTCATGGCGATTCTCGCGCGCAAACCACGCAGCGTGCGTATCGCCGATCCCGTCAATGGCATCGCCCGAGACGTCACCGTTACGCGTGAGAAGCTGATGCGGGCAGTGTTTTCGACCTTGTACGTACCGGAAATGGCGGCAATGTTGCCGGCAATGCTCGCCAATGCACGGCAGGGCGACTATGCGTCATTGATGGCGATGAGCGGGGTTTTTAGTGATTCTGCAGAAGAAAAATTAGCCATGGGCATGCAGTTGTCGGTGGTGTGTGCGGAAGATGTGCCGCGCATCAAGAGCAGTGAGCAAGCGGCTCAGCCGGCACCCTTCGGCCAGCTATTTGTCGGCGAGTTTACGAAAGGTTGTGACGTTTGGCCGCAGGGAAAAATGGCGGCAGATTTTGCGCAGCCCGTGAAGTCCAGCAAGCCGGTACTGATTTTGTCCGGCGCGCTCGACCCGGTGACGCCGCCCCGCTATGGCGATGAGGTGAAAAAAAATTTCCCGAATTCAATTCATGTCGTCGCACCGAATGTCGGTCACGGCGTAAGCATCCGGGGATGCGGCCCGAAGCTTATCAAGAAATTTATTGAAAGCGCGTCGATTAATGAGCTTGATGTGACATGTCTTGAGCGCCTGCCGCGGCCATTGTTTTACGCGCCGCTGCGCGAAAAAATGAAAATGGAAATGCCGGCAAAAAATGCCGCCAAAAACGAAGGTAAAAAATGATCGAAGTACAAAATTTAAGAAAAAACTTCGGCGACATCAGGGCCGTGGACGGCATCACCTTTACTGCGAACAGTGGCGCAATTACCGGCTTGCTCGGCCCCAATGGCGCGGGTAAGACCACCACAATCCGCATGATCGGCACGCTCATCAATATCGACGCCGGTACTGCCATGATCGACAGCGTTAGTGTTGCAGCCGATCCCGACGGCGCGCGTCGTGCCTGTGGCCTGCTCACCGACTCGCGGGGCATTTATACACGCATGACGGCGCGTGAAAATATTCGCTACTACGCCGATTTGCGCGGGGTTCCGATTGCGCGCTCGGAAAAAACCCTGTCTCGATTCGTCGGCTGGCTTGACATGAAAGACATACTCGATCGCCGTACGGAGGGATTTTCGCAGGGTGAGCGAATGAAAGTTGCCATCGTGCGTGCGCTGATTCATGAGCCGGCCAATGTGATTCTCGACGAACCGACCAACGGCCTCGACGTCATGAGCACCCGTGCGCTGCGTGAGTTGATCAAACGCCTGAGGTCTGATGGCCAAACGGTCATGTTTTCCAGTCACGTCATGCAGGAAGTAGCGGCGTTGTGCGACGAGATCATTATCATTTCGCACGGTCGTGTGACCGCGCAGGGCACCGCCAGCCAGTTGATTGAGCAAAGCGGCAGGCAAAATCTGGAAGATGCTTTCATTGCGTTAAGCGATGTCCCCGACGCTGGCGACGGGCAGCGCGAGGCCGCATGATGTGGGCTACTATTTTTGTTGTCTGTAAAAAAGAACTGACCGATCATCTGCGCGACAGGCGCACGGCGGCGATGATTTTCTTTTTGTCGATTGCGATGGGACCGCTGTTGCTGATCGGCTTGACGCAGTTCATTGCCAGCGTCGAAAAAAAAGCGGAAGCACGTGAAGTATTTGTGCAGGGAAAAGAAAACAGCCCGGAAATTGCCAACTTTTTCGCCCGCCAGGATATTACGATCAAGGATCCTAAAGCCGACTTTCGCGACCTGATCAAAAACGGTAAGCATGATCCGGTGCTGGTGATCCCCGGCGCGTTCGAGGAGAAATTTTATACCGGCATGGCGGAAGTCGAACTGGTATTCGACGATACCCGCCAGGATTCCGGAAATGCCGCTATCGGTGTGTTGCGCCGCTTGATGCGCGGTTTCAATGCTGAAGTGGCGACGCAGCGTTTGATCGCGCGTGGTGTTTCGCCGCAATTGATGCGCCCGGTCGAGGTGCGGGACGTGAATCTGGGTACCGCTGCGCAACGTGCCGCCGGATTGCTTTTCATCATCCCCTGGATTACGTTGCTCGGCTGCGTGAGCGGGGTTACCGCGATCGCCATTGACGTTACCGCCGGGGAGCGTGAACGGGGCTCACTCGAACCGCTGCTGATGAATCCCGTTTCCCGCACATGGCTGGTGGCGGGGAAATGGCTGGCGGTGGCAATCTACGGATTGACGGTGGCGGCACTTACGATGGGCGGATTCGCGTTGACGTTAAATCTGGTGCCGCTGCCCAATTTGGCTAGCGTGCTGTCGATCAGCGCGTCACAATATGCCGGATTTGCGATCACCATGTTTTCATTCGCGCCGACAATGGGTGGCTTGCAAATGCTGATTGCCACTTACGGCCGCACCTACAAGGAGGCGCAGACCTATGTCTCGTATCTGATCATGGCAGTATCGATGGTCCCGGCGGTTGGCTTGCTGGCGCAGTTCAAGGACGCAACGTGGCAACTATTCGTGCCGATGCTGGGTCAGCTAATGGTCATTACGCGAATCCTGCGTGGGGAGACATTGTCGGCCATGCATTACCTGTTGCCGCTTGTCATTAACGCCGTAATATCGGCGACGGTAGTGCTGCTGATTGCCAAGTTGCTGACCAGCGAAAAAATTATTTTCGGCCGTTCCTGAGGTCTGCAAGGACGCATTCTTTCGCGCGCAACGGCCACTGGAGCCAGGTTGGGGGCGATTCGCCGGCATGCGCAACGCTGCCGGCAAGTGCGCAGTTGCGGCCGCTGCAGCGCTCGCACGGTATCATGCACGCTATGTCAGAAATCAGCGCCATTTTTGGTCCCGACGGACCGCTTGCCAAACATATTGAGGGTTTTCGTCATCGCCAGAGTCAGATTGAAATGGCGGAAAAAATTGATAACGCCATCAAGCATGCCGCAGTGTTGGTCGCGGAAGCGGGTACCGGCACCGGCAAGACTTTTGCCTACCTGGTGCCGGCGCTGCTGTCGGGTGGCAAGGTAATCATTTCCACCGGCACCAAAAACCTGCAGGACCAACTCTTTCGGCGCGACATCCCGACCGTGATCAAGGCAATGGGCATCCCGGTATCGACCGCGCTGCTGAAGGGTCGCGCCAACTATGTGTGCCTGCACCATTTGAATGGTGCCATCACCGATGGACGCTTCCTGAGTCGCGAGGACAGCAAACACATCCAGGTTATCCGCCGCTTCGCCGACCGCTGCCTCAGTGGCGGCGGCAGCGGCGACAAAGCCGAGTTGGCGGATGTATCGGAGCGTTCAAGTGCATGGACGGTGGCGGTGTCGACACGTGAAAACTGTCTTGGCTCGCAATGCACACACTACACCGACTGCTTCGTGATGAAAGCGCGCAAGGCGGCGATGGAAGCAGAAGTGGTGGTGGTGAACCACCACTTGTTTTTTGCGGATCTGGTATTGAAAGATGACGGCGCGCAAGAATTGTTACCGGCCTGCAACACAGTAATTTTTGATGAGGCACACCAGTTGCCGGAAACGGCAACGATGTTTTTTGGCGAAGTCGTTACCACTTCACAACTGATCGAACTCGCGCGCGACACCCGTCTGGCGGGGGTCGAGCACGCCGGTGACTTCAAGGATTTGCAGGAGTCGTCAGGTGCTCTCGATAAGGCGGCGCGTGACTTGCGGTTGGTAATGCATGAAGACAATGCGCGCGTGCCGGGGAAATTGATTTCTGAACGCGAAGGATTTGCCGATGCGTATGCGGAACTTCAGGAAAAAATCGCTGAATTGCGCGAGATGCTCGAAAGCCAGGCCGACCGCGCCCAGGAGCTTGCCAATTGTCTCGAACGTGCAGATGAATTCGCCGGCCGCATGACGCGCTGGCAGAATCCCGCTATTGAAGGTTACGTACGCTGGGCGGAGGTATTCGGACATTCGCTGGCGTTGCATCTGACGCCGCTGTCGATTGCCAGTATTTTCAAGAGCCAGGTATTCGGCCAGAAGCGGGCGTGGATTTTTACCTCGGCCACGCTCGCGGTGAAGGGTGAATTCTCGCATTACCAAAACGAAATGGGACTGGTAAAGGATCAGTCCGCCGATGATTTTGATGGCGATGCCTTCGCTGAACGCGGGGTTGAAACGGCCTTCTGGCCGTCGCCCTTTGACTACCCCAATCAGGCCTTGCTGTACGTGCCTGACCGAATGCCCGCGCCAAATACGTTTGAACATACCGAGGCCGTGGTGACAGCCGCGTTGCCGCTGATTGAGGCGGCGGCGGGACGTGCCTTCCTATTATTCACTTCCTTGAAGGCCATGAATCGCGCCTACGATTCACTGAAGGGGCATGCCGAAACACGCGGCTGGGAATTTCCGTTGCTGGTACAGGGCGAGGGTACGCGCAATGAATTGCTGGAGCGCTTTCGCAAGCTTGGCAACGCAGTGCTGGTCGCGAGCCAGTCGTTTTGGGAAGGCGTCGATGTGAAAGGCGACGCGTTGTCACTGGTGGTAATCGACAAACTACCTTTTGCGCCGCCCGATGATCCGGTGCTGGCGGCACGCATCGATGCAATCAATCAGTCCGGCGGCAATGCCTTCATGCAATATCAGGTGCCGCACGCCGCGATTGTGTTAAAGCAGGGTGCCGGGCGTTTAATCCGCGATGAGACTGATCGCGGCGTGTTGATGATCTGCGATCCGCGCCTGGTTGAGAAACCGTACGGCAAACGGATTTGGCAAAGCCTGCCACCGATGAAACGCACGCGGATCGAAGCCGAGGCGGTGGCGTTCTTCAGTGCGGCGAATGCAGTTTCGTAAGTTCCCGATCGCCTGCTGGAGCGGATCGCAGACGTAAAATGCTTGAAGAACCGCGCATTTGCTGGTGTTTGCCATACTCATCAGCGGTTTGCCAGGTGCCAGGCGTCACGCACCGGCGTCCGGAAATTCGGGTTGGGAAAAAGAACGATGATTACGCTGGCCGCGCGCCGTGGACATTAAATAGTTTTTGCCTTTTTTTTCTTTAACGCTTCCGGCATCGTAAACGAAACCTTGTCCCAGCCTTCGATCTCCAGAATTTCACTCAGACACGCTTCCATGATCTCGTGCGCTTTTTCTGTGGCAATGGCGATGGTGCTGTGCACTTGCTCATCATTGGCGCTATCGGTGACGCAGTTCATTTGGTATTCGTACAACTCGCGCAGCTCGAATATTGCCCGGCACACCTGCGCTGGGCAGGCGCACTGGTAAACCAATGCCTGATCGATGACTTTGCTGATCTGTGACGCGTTGAATCGCTGTTTCATTCACGCTGCTCCTGATTTTTCGTTGATGGTTT
>JAYVKG010000084.1:0-5450 GCA_043768625.1 Betaproteobacteria bacterium | reverse complement strand
ATGCGTATTTCCGGGCAATCCATCCTGGCCGGCGTGGCGCCGCAGAATATTCGCGATGGTAAAGATCCGGTGGTGTTTCAAGGCCTTAATACAACGGGGGTCGAAACCACGATTGGTTATACTTTCCCGAATTTGCTGGTCGACCATGCGATGCGCAACCCGCATGTCCCGCCAGGCTTTTGGCGTGGCGTGAATCTCAACCAGAACACCATTTATCTCGAATCATTTATTGACGAAATCGCCCACGCCACCAAGCAAGATCCACTGGCACTGCGCCGTAAACTGATGGCGAATCATCCAAAACATTTGGCGGTCCTCGAGGCGGTGGCCAAGCGTGTTGAATGGGACAAGCCAGCGCCGAAAGGCGTGTTTCGCGGCCTCGCACAAACGATGGGATTTGGCAGTTATGTGGCCGCTTGCGCCGAAATCTCAATCAGTCCAGACGGTGCGCTCAAAGTACTTCGCATCGTCGCGGCGACCGATTCCGGCTACGCGGTCAATCCTCAGCAAATCGAGGCGCAAGTTGAAGGCTCGTTTGTGTATGGTCTCTCTGCTGCGTTATATCAGGCTTGCACGGTTAAGGACGGTCGAATCGAGCAAACCAATTTTCACGATTACCCGTCGCTGAAACTGGCCGACATGCCTGCAGTCGAGACCATCATCATGCCGTCGGGTGGGTTTTGGGGCGGCGTGGGCGAACCGACCATTGCGGTCGCCGCGCCAGCGGTTTTGAATGCCATCTTCGCGGCGACCGGAAAACGCATTCGTGATTTGCCGCTGAAAAATCACAATTTGAAGGTTTGATCATGAGGGCGGTGCGCGGCGATGGCACCGCGCCGGTTGAGCGTCGGTGGCTGTTCTGGGTGCGTTTAATCAAGTGAAATCGCGTCGAAAATTTATGCTGACTAGCGCCGGCGTTGCGGCGATGGTGCTGGTGCGCCCGGCAGAGCCACTGGCGCAAAGCGATTTACTCGCCGCTGCGGTACGCAACTATGCGGGCACGGCAGTTATCCGCGAAGGGCGTGTCAAACTTGAAATCGCCCCATTAGTCGACAATGGCAACAGCGTGCCGATTGAGGTCATCGTTGAAAGCCCCATGACGGCGATGGACCGTGTGGTCGGGATTGCCGTATTCAACGAGAAAAACCCGCAACGTGATGTCGCAGAATTTTTGCTGGGGCCACATGCGGGTAAGGCTCGTGTTGGCACCCGCATCAGGCTGGCCACCACTCAAAAATTAGTGGCCATTGCCAGGATGAGTGACGGCAGTTGCTGGACGCACACCGCCGATGTGCTCGTCACATTGGCTGCGTGCATCGAGGAATGAGTGGCTAAGCGCAGCATGGCACCAACCCTCATCACCATGCCGTCCTCGGCTAAACGCGGCGAGGTGATTGAAATCCGCGTGCTGATCCAGCATCCGATGGAAACCGGCTATCGGCGCAGCAGTGAGGGCATGATGCTGTCACGCGACCTGATCCGCCGTTTCATTTGCCGGTTTGTAGACGACGCGAACGCGCCTGGAAGCGAGCCAATTTTCAGTGCCACGCTGCACGCCGCTGTCGCCGCTAATCCCCTGCTTGCGTTTCACACCGTTGCAACCGTGAGCGGGACGTTTGTGTTCGACTGGGAAGGCGATAACGGTTTCGCGCAAACCGCGCGTGCGTCCCTGCAAGTAATATGAGTAATGCCATGATCGCGTTAGCCTGCCGGTCAAATGGTCGCGGTGTATCTATCCTGACCATCTTGTTTTTTTGCATGGGCATCCACGCCAGTCATGCGGCCGACAGCCGCAAATCGGGCTTTGATTTCATGCGACCCGCCACACAGGCACTGCAACAGGACGATACGCAAAATCCGGCCATGTTGTGGGTGAAAGACGGCGAAGCGCTTTGGCAACGTCGTGAAGGCAGTTCGGCTAAATCTTGCGCCAGCTGTCACGGGGAAGCACGCACCAGCATGCGCGGCGTGGCGGCACGTTATCCGGCATTTTCGCGCGCCTTGAACCGGCCGATAAATTTGCAGCAGCGGATCAATGAATGCCGATCGACCAAGCAGAAAGCTGATTCGCTAGCGGCTGAACATCAGACTTTGCTCAGCCTCGAAAGTTATATTGCTTTGCAGTCACGCCACGCAACCATCACGCCCTCAAATGAGCCACAGCTGACAGCGGCGCGCAGACGGGGCGAGACCCTGTTTCGACAACGCATCGGTCAAATCAACTTGAGCTGCAAGGATTGCCACGTTGACAATGCAGGCAAAACACTCGCGGGTACGCCTATTCCCGAAGCGCACCCGACCGGCTATCCAATTTATCGGCTTCAATGGCAGGGGGTCGGCTCGCTGCAACGCCGGTTACGCAACTGCATGACAGGCGTACGTGCCGAGCCTTATGCATTTGGCAGCGAGGAGCTTGTTTCGCTTGAAGTCTACCTGGCATCGCGGGCAGCTGGCATGGAGATAGAATCACCAGCCGTGCGGCCATAATTATGGTCGGCCGTCATGGCGCCGACTGGATGATTTTCGACATTTTTGAGTGATTTTTTTGTAATTGCTGATATTGCCGATGATCCATTTGAACGCGTTGGAGTCGATAGGAGGCGCCAGTCGCGCGCAATTGGCGAATTAAAGTCGGACAAACTTTTTTTGCCGCCGTCACATACGTGACGGGCGCGGTATCAATATGGATTAAATCGGTATGTTGCGGGTGGACTTGCCAAACGGCGTGATCATTGCAATGTTCGCCCCCGCGTTGCGTCAGGTATATCGACGTCAAATACCAGCACAAAACCGAAATTGCCGCGAGAGGTCTTTCAGAACTGGGCGTTACTTCGCTTCGTCGACCATCCGGATCACGGCTGCCTCGACCTGTTCCGCCACCTCCAGCAACACCGGATCCGTTGATAACGCTGCCAGCATGGCTAACGGCTTGATCAGGCCAATCATGGTCTTGCCCTGCTGAGTGAACACCGAGATGCGACAAGGCAGGGCCATGTTGAGGCGCATGTCAGCGGCCAACACTTTCGCCGCCTGCAGCGGATTACAAACTTCAAATACGCGGCACTGCTCGCTGAACGCGATGTCCTTGCTGCGCAACGTCTTGCCCAGGTCGTGAATATGCAGTACGCCAAAGTCGTGTTTCTTTACGGCGATTTCCAGGTCCGTAGCGGCCTGTTCGAACGATTTATGGGTTTCAACAATGTAATACATGCGTGATCCTTTCGAAAAAAAACAATCCCGCGCCGCGCGTCACACTGCACGCTGATGCAAACTGCGCTCGACCCAGATCAGCAGGTCGTGCGCCATCAAGACACCGGAACGTCGATCCATTTCCCGGCCATGATCGAAAAGGATCAATGTGGGTATACTGCGAATCGAATATTGCGCACTCGCGACCGGCGAGGCATCGGAATCCACTTTCACGAAACGCACCTTGGTCAATTGCGCGGCTGCGCTGGCAAATTGCGGTGCCATGGTTTTGCACGGACCGCACCACGCTGCCCAAAAATAGACCAGCACCGGCAGGTCGGTGTGCGCGACGAATCCTGGCAAAGTGGAATCGATCAGCGCCACCGGCTCCGCCGCCATCAATGGCGTTTTGCATCGACCACAAACCGGGCCACCAAGCAAACGCTCTTCAGGGACGCGGTTGGTCGTGCCACACGCGGGACAGGCAAGAAACATGGGTTACTCCTTAGCAGCCAGGCTCAACGCCAAACTTGCGCAAAATATTTTCCATCAGGCACCACTTGGTAAACCCGCTTTGCAGCAGGTTGGCACCGACGAAGGCGGTAAATGCAAGCCACCATTGACTTACAAAAATCGGGCTTCCGGAAGTGCCCAGCGCCAGCGACAGCAGAATGAAGAGACCGGCAACAACGCGAACGATCCGCCAGGTGGTCATGCTATTTCTCCTTCAGGTTTGATGATTGCGGGTGCGCCAAACCGTTTCCGGCCGGCGATGAAATACAACAACGGAATCACCACCAACGTCAGTAGAGTGGAGACGAAGATGCCGAATATCAAGGAGATCGCAAGTCCGTTGAAAATGGGATCGTCGAGGATGAAGAAGGCACCAAGCATCGCGGCGGCGCCGGTCAGCAGGATCGGCTGCGCGCGGGTGATGGCAGACTGCACCACCGCCTCTTTGAAAGCCACGCCATCACGCACCTGCAGATTGATGAAGTCCACCAGCAGGATGGAATTCCTGACGATGATCCCGGCCAGTGCGATCATACCGATCATGCTCGTAGCCGTGTACGGCGCGCCGAGCAAGGCGTGCCCGGGCATGACGCCGACGATGGTCAGTGGAATGGGAGCCATGATGATGAGCGGCGTGAGATACGAGCCAAACTGCGCGACCACCAGCAGGTAAATCAGGATCAATCCCACTGCGTAGGCGGCACCCATGTCGCGGAAAGTCTCGTATGTAATCTGCCATTCGCCATCCCACTTGACGGCGTAGTCGCGATAGGCGTCATCAGGCTGGCGAATGAAGTATTCCTTTACCGTACCACCACCGGGCGTGGCGATGGCGTTAATCGCCGAGCGCATGGCAAACATGCCGTACAGCGGGCTATCCACTTTGCCCGCCATGTCGCCGACGACGTAGTTCACTGGTTGCAGATCCTTGTGATACACCGGCTGCTCCCGCAGCGTATCGCTGAGTTTCACCAGCTCGCGGATCGGCACCAGCCTGCCGGCTGCGGTGCGTACCGAAAGTTGCAGCAGCGCGGCCATTTCGCCGTGCTGTTCGGGCGGCAACTGGATGGTCGCCGCCACCGGATACTTGCTACCATCGTGCAAGAAGGTCACGGCCTCACCGGCGAGACCGGCGCGCAGCGTTTCAACAATCTGCTGCTGGGCAACGCCCAGCAGCGCGGCTTTGCGGCGATCTACCAGCAACACGGTGCGTGGGGCGACCGCGATACTGCTGTCGTCCACGTCAGTTACCCCTGGGGTTCTTTCGAAAATCGCACGTACCTGCTTTGCGACCGAGCGCCGGCCCTCTGCTTCCGGGCCGTACACTTCCGCGACGATCGGTGCCAGCACCGGCGGGCCGGGTGGCACTTCCACGACTTTCACGTTGGCACCGAAACGCTTGCCGATTTCCTGTAGCGCCGGACGCACCCGCGTCGCGATGGCGTGGCTCTGGTCGCTGCGCTGGTGTTTGTCGACCAGATTGACCTGCAATTCACCGACTTCGCCACCCGCGCGCAAGTAGTATTGGCGCACCAGCCCGTTGAAATTGATGGGTGCCGCAGTGCCGGCGTAGGCTTGATAATTCACCACTTCGGGCACACTCGCGAGATGCGCACCGAGTTCGCACAACAATGCGGCGGTTTTCTCCAGCGGCGTGCCGGCTGGCATGTCCACGATCACCGAGAATTCGGATTTATTGTCGAGCGGCAGCATCTTCAGACGCACCAGTCCAACCGCAGGTAACAGCA
>JAYVKG010000083.1:0-5869 GCA_043768625.1 Betaproteobacteria bacterium | reverse complement strand
TTGGCTGTGAATTAGTGCGCGCCAGCATTGGAACGGCGGCACGGTTGACCTCGTTCCAGACATACCAGCCACCTGCCGCCATCAGAGCAAGTAAGCCTGCCACGACCGGCAGGATCCATCTGCGCGTGCCCCTGTCGCCCGCCGTTTGGCCATTTGTTTGCTTCGCCGCGAACACATTGCGTGCTGTATCGCGCTGGGAAGCCTCAGTTGGTGCCGTCGACGCGACAATGTTACGGTTTCGTCCTGTTGCGGGGGCAGACGCCGTCCCGGCGACTGACTTCGTAACCGGGATGGCGACGACTTCGAGTGCCAGCCCAGGGCGGGAAATAGTCGACGGGACCAGTGCATCCTGTTCTGCCGCATCCAAACCATCTGGCGCGATTTTTGGCGAGGCGGGTGCGGGGTCTTCCAGGGCCAAATTAACCGGCGGCGCTGCTGGTTTCGTCGGCGGGCGGGCGGTTTTAGCATCAATGGCGGCGCCATCAGCCCGCGGCGCATTGATGTCAGCCTCTTTGGCGCGCCTCGCTTCTTCAGCGCGTCGCAGCGCATCCAGAAGCAGACTCATGGTGCCTTCCTTGGCTCGCTTTCTGTAACGACCGGATTGGGCTGAAGTGACGACCTCGGTTTCATCGGGTCGAGAGAGGGGCTGGCATCTTTGAAAAACTGCGCATCAGGCAGGTATTTCTTGAATTCGAACAAATCAGCTTCCACACTTGCTTCGCGGATCACTAGAGCACGAATGAAGACGACCAGTTCGCTTTTTTTCCCACTGTCATTGCGATAACTTACCAAATCGCCAACAATCGGCACCCGCGCCAAAATGGGCAACCCGTCGCGATTAGCCTGAAAACTATCCTGCATCAAACCACCAAGCACGGCGGTTTGCCCACTGGCCACGCGCATCATTGCTTCGAATTCTCGCGTCTGGATTTGCGGCACGCGACTGACGACACCCGCCCTTCCGAGGTCTGGATTTGGATCATTCACATACCCCGTAATGCGCGTAACACTGGGCCGGACACTAAGATTAATGATGTCGTTTTCGCTAATTTGCGGCGTGACATTCATAATGAAGCCTTCGGGCACAACGTTCGGCGTCGTGTTGTAGGAAACAATTGCTGCCTGGCCTGCGACTGTTCCCGGCGTAACCGTAGACTGGACGGTGAAATAGACGGTATTTTCGACGACACGCATCACGGCGGTCTGATTGTTCAATGTCATGATTTTGGGACTGGAAAGCACCCGGGTATTGCCAAACGAATTGAGCAATTTGATGGTACTGCTGATATCGCCCCCCGCGGCCGCGTTGGGATTGCGATAGGACAGAGAAAAGAACGGCGATTCCTGCAAATTTGCGCCCGTGAAGCTTTGTTTGAAGGTGTACCCTAAGCCCTGCAAACCAAGCGCAGACCAGTCAACCCCAGATTGATATTTGTCGTTTAGCACCACTTCAACAACGGTCGCTTCTATCAATACCTGGCGACGCGACGAGCCACTTATCTGCGCGATAAATTCGCCGACTTTTTCATGTTGCCGCGAGGTGGCGCGAATTGCCAGGGTACCGGTCTCAGGATTTACGATGACCGAGGCGGCTTCGCGAAATGTCAGCACTTGCGACGCGCCTTCTTCGTTACCGGTTTGTTCTGCAACGCCAGGCCCGGTCGTGGTAGTGGTCTGACCTGCTTGACGGCCAGTTTGACCAGCGGACCGGCGTTGCGTGGCGGTTTGTGGACGGCTGTTCGCGGTCGCGCCCTGCGAACGCGTTTGTGTGAATGTTTCAGAACTGCCTTCAGGCAGTAACTTGTCGGTCTCGCGCAACATGTCCTTCACATTATTTGTGAGTGTTTCCCAAAACTTATTCTTGCTGGTATTTTCAAGCCTGACGATCGAACTATTTTGTCCGGCACCACCCGCCGCTGTGCCGCCTACCCCGGTAGTAGGCCCGACGACCTGCGTCTGTACGCCGATGGAGCTGGTCGATTCGCGCTGCATGTTGACGTAATCAACCTTGTAAATTTTCAGATAGGGCGAGTCGGGCTTGACCACGATATTCGGCCCATCCACTTCCCAGCGAACGTCAACCTGATTCGCAATGCGGGTGAGAATCTGCTTCAGGGTCTGATCAATTGCATTAAGCGTGACGCGCCCTTTGATGTCAGGATGGATATCAATGTTTACTTTGGTGTCGCGGCTGATAACGAATAGTAGCTCCTGCACGGGAACTTCATTGACCGTCACCGAATATCTGACTTCTTCAATACGCGCCATCGGCGGCGGCGGCAGTGGTACCTGACGCACTGGCTGAGGCACAGAAGAAGAAATATTTGCGCCACCGGGCGACGTGGTATTTTCAGTCAACGATGCTCTCTCGAGGTGCCCCTCTGTACGGGCGACCGGGAGGGTCCCACAGCCTGCCACTACGGTCGCCAATGCCGCGTAATGCACCGCGCGCGCAAACGCGCGAAGAAATGCTCCACTGGGAGCAAGTGGCCGCAGCTCAGAAGTTGTCGCACTCACGGTTCGATATTTTGTAATTGGCGCTGTGATGAGACGGGTCCAGCCAGAGGCAACGGCATCAAAACACTGGCTCTGACTACAAGATTGATAGTTATAAGGTGATTAGCCAATAAAAGCAATGGCTTGGGCCTTTATTTTATGCATTTACTTTAAAAGCGTATTTCCTATCGCAACGTTTGGAGATCAATACTATTACAAGTATCTAATTGATTTTCGTCGCACCACTGCGCAGCCCGTCCTGCACCACACTGAACGATCGGATGTACGGGCGAAACCTGGCAATGCGCGCGGGCAAGCTGCCAAGCTCGGCATTGGCTTGAGTCGGCCCATCAAAATTGCCATACAGCACGCTGACCCGAGGGTTGTCTGCGCTGCCCGTCGGAAACACCAGGATCAGATCAGGATTGAGCTCACGACTGGCCGCGCGCAAGTAAGATTGAATGGCCGATTGTTCGCGCTGATCAGCATTCATCAACTGAATGGCGTACCGATTTTTCGGTAGTGCCGCAACGCGCGCCGCGTCGATGGTTAATCGTTGGTGGAACTTGTCAGCACCCACGGCTCTATTCGCGTTTTCGTCTGACCCCGGTACCGCAATGGTTGCCACTGGTGCTGCGGTGTTGCCAAGGGGAGACGGTGGCGGGAAGCCCTTTGGCGTCGGGGGTGTTGCCGCGGTTGTCGTTGCCGCTACGACTGTCGCCGTACTTTTTAGGCCACTTTCCCTGACGGATCCGCTGGCATCCGCCAGCGTCAATGTTGTCAGCGGGACCGCCGTTGGCGGCGCAGTGACGCTGTTTGGAACACCGCGATTTGTCGCCAGCACGGCAGCCATAGCGTCGGCGGAACCCGTCGATTCATTGGGCGCGGGCGCGGATGACGATGAGATCGAGTAACGACCGGCTGCAAATCCCAACACCGCCCCGGTCAGCATCGAGGCGGCGATCGCATACCATCGTTTGTTGCGGCTGGACTTCGATACCGGAAGAATGATCTGAGTGTCGGTGATCGCGGCGCGCACGTGATTGGATGTGATCGTATGGGTGCCCGCCGCATAGGCCGCGAGCAAGGTCTTGTCGGCATAGATGTTTATACGGCGGGTTAGGCCCTCGGATGCCTCCGTAATGAGTTTTAGCGCCTCCATGCTGAATAAATCCGGCCCGTGGTAGCCGGCAGCGCGCAGCCGAAAACTAAGATAATCCTTGATATCCCGTGCCGGCAAGGGCAACAGGTTGAAGCTATGTGTGATGCGTTCCGTTAATTGACGGATATTGGGCAACGAAAGATGCACATCCAGCTCGGGCTGACCAAAAAGCACAATCTGCATCAACTTTTCGTGGCTCGTTTCCAAATTGGACAGCAGTCGAATCTGGTCCAGCGTCTCGACCGGCATCGCGTGTGCCTCATCAATCAACGCCACCACACGTTTGCCGCTACCGTAAATTTCGATCAGCCGTACCTGCAACGCGCGGATAACTTTGGTGATGTTGATGCCGTCCGTGTTGACACCAAGATCGTTGGCTACGGTGGCGATCAGCTCGTCTGGTGACAACGACGGCACGGCAAAATAAATTGTCTCGACTGATTTGGGCAGCCGCTCCATCAGCACCCGGCACAACATCGTCTTGCCTGAACCCACCTCGCCAGTGACTTTGACGATTCCTTCGCCACTGGTGATCGCGTAAATCAGCGCTTCAAGCGTTTCACCTCGATTGGCACCGGCGAAAAAGAATTCGGTATGCGGTGTGATTTTGAATGGCGCTTCCCGAAGTCCAAAGTGTTCCAGGTACATCGTCATGAAGGGTGATTTCCGCTGTAAGTCATGAAACGCCGAAAGTCTATCACTGCTGGGAAACGGCTTTATGCGTGCCTGGCCGTAACGTTTCAAGTCTGCTGTAAAGGGTTGATCTTGACACCCCCAGAACCCGCGCCGCCTGTGACATGTTGCCGTGCGACAAGTCGATCGCCGCATCAATATATTTCAGTTCCAGCACCGCGAGCACTTGATCGAGATTGAATGTGGCGGTGTTCTCGATTTCACGTCGCGGATCGAACACTTCGCCCGCCATGAGTTCAGCGGGTGGCTGATATTCGGGAAGTTCAAACTCGGCCATTAATTCTTCGCTTGCCACGGTGTATCCCGCGTATTTTGCAGTCAAGCGGATGACAATATTCTTCAGTTCGCGCACGTTTCCCGGAAATGCATATTGTTGCCAGGCACGCCGTGCGGCGTCGTCGAGCGTAAACGGTCGCGTGAGGTGCTTGGCCGCATACTCCAAGCGAAAATGTTCCATTAATTTTATTTTGTCCTGGCCCAAATCCCGTAATGGCGGAACCAGCAAAGAAAAAACCGACAGGCGATGATAAAGGTCCGCGCGGAAGCGGCCGGCCTTCACCTCAGCACGCAAGTCGCGGTTGGTAGCAGCAACGATACGCGCCTTTGAATGCCTGGATTGGGTGTCACCCACGCGTTGAAATTCGCCGTTTTCAAGCACCCGCAGCAATTTAGGTTGCAAGTCGAGTGGCAGTTCGCCGATCTCATCGAGGAACAGCGTGCCCTCCCCTGCGTCCTCAAAATAACCGGCCTTGTTGGTGGCGGCACCGGTAAATGCCCCTTTTACATAGCCGAACAAAGTCGGCTCGACCAGATTTGTTGAAATCGCCCCGCAGTTCAGCGCGAGAAACCGCAAGCCGGCGCGTGGACTCAAATAATGTAGCGCCGCGGCAACACGCTCTTTGCCACTGCCAGATTCGCCCTCGATCAGCGCCGGAAATGTGGACGACGCATACAGATCAATCTGACTTCTCAGATTTCGCATCGGCTGGCTATCGCCGATGAGGCTGTGGGCTACTTCGTCCGGGTTGGACGGTTTTTCTTCGTCGCCGGTGTTGAGTGCGGCAAAAAGAAGTTTTTTAAGGTGTCCGGGATCGCACGGCTTGGGGACCAGTTCGATCGCGCCTAAAGCGCGAGCACGTCTGGCGTTCGAATTTTCGTTCTGCCCGGACAAAACAAGAATTCGAATCTTCTCAGACCAGGCGAGAAGGTCTCCAAGCAATTTAAAGCCCTCGGTTGGCAAATGTGGCAGTGGCGGGAGCCCCAGGTCAATGAGCGCCAGTTGCGGCTGGAATTCGCCACTTTTCAACAATGCCATCGCTGCGGGCCTGGTTTCACACACGCGAACGTCGAAATCGTCGGCCAGCATGAATGCCAGACTGTCTCCGATCAAGGGATCATCATCGACGATAAGTAGTGAAGGTTTCAATGCCATTTGCTCACGAGAAACGCCTTGTTGTGCGTGAAACATTGCCAAGTTTATAGCGATGCGGGGGCCACCGGGGCAATAAAGTTTGGCGA